>NZ_JYGQ01000004.1:300097-600194 GCF_000960025.1 Streptococcus mitis
AGTAAAGGTCAATCAAGGTTTCAGAAATCAGTCCCTCATCGACACCTACTAAGGTTTGAACATATTGACGAGTTGCTTCATAGGTCAATTGACCTACCTTTTGTACAGCAATCCCATCCGCAAATTTGTCAATTTCTTTGAGTTTGACAGGTCCACCAGCTTCAAAGGCAGCTTTCATGGAACGTGCCCCATTAGCCTCTACTCCGATGACTTCAATTTCTGGACTTGTTTCCTTGATATAGGTAGAAACCCCAGCAATGAGACCGCCACCTCCAACAGGAACTAAGACAGCATCAAAATCAATCGATTCTTTTCGAGCTTCTTCTAAAATCTCATAAGCAACGGTCCCTTGACCAGCCTGAACATGGGCATCATCAAAAGGATCAATAAAGGTACGATTTTCAGAGACTGTAAATTCTTGGGCTGCTTTGGCTGAGGCATCAAAAGTATCTCCAACTAATTTAATAGTCACGAAGTCCCCACCAAAAAAGCGAACTTGACCAATCTTTTGTTGCGGAGTAGTAATTGGCATAAAGATAGTAGCAGGAATCTTCATCTCATTACAGGTATAGGCTACTCCCTGCGCATGATTTCCCGCAGAGGCACAGACTACCCCACGCTCACGCTCTTCCTTGCTGAGCTGAGAAATAGCATAATAGGCACCACGAATCTTAAATGAACGAACACGTTGAGCATTTTCTTTTTTCAAATAAATCTTAGCACCATACTTCTCCGATAAATAATGGTCGTAATCCAGTGGGGTATTCACAACCACACCATTCAAGACCTTATGAGCCTTGATTATATCTTTTGAGCTTAACATCTTTTTCTCCTAGACTATTCATATTATCACAATCCATCCTCTTAAAAGAGAGATGAATTGATTATAAAAGCGAGTTAGTCCCCCAACTCGCCTTCACCTTAATTTCTATCAATTAGTTATAGATTTTGAATGCATCATCGTCGTTTTTACCAACGAAAGGCATTGCTTTACGCAATTCTGCACCAACTTTTTCAATTTCAAGGTTCGCTGCTTGTTCACGGTAAGCAGTCAATTTTGGACGTCCAGCTTTATAGTCATTTACAAAGTCATTTGCAAATTTACCATTTTGGATGTCTGCCAAGACAGCTTTCATGTTTTCTTTAACTTGCTCAGTAATCACACGTGGACCTGATACATAGTCACCGTACTCAGCAGTATTTGAAATAGATTGACGCATTTTCTTGAATCCACCTTCATAGATCAAGTCAACGATTAATTTCATTTCGTGAAGAACTTCAAAGTAAGCCAATTCTGGAGCGTATCCAGCTTCTGTCAAGACTTCGAAACCTGCTTCGATAAGGGCAGTCAAACCACCACAAAGTACAGCTTGTTCACCAAACAAATCTTCTTCAGTTTCTTCTTTATAAGTTGTTTCAAGAAGACCTACACGAGCTGCTCCAACACCTTTACACCAGTCCATAGCAATGTTTTTAGCATTTCCTGTTGCATCTTGATAAACTGCGTAAAGAGCTGGCACACCAAATCCTTCTTCGTAAGTACGGCGTACCAAGTGTCCTGGTCCTTTAGGAGCACACATGAAGACATCTACATCTGCAGGAACTTTGATAAATTCAAAGTGAATGTTGAAACCATGAGCAAATCCAACTGCGTTTCCAGCTTCCAAGTTTGGAGCGATTTCTGCTTCGTACAATTCTTGTTGGATTTCGTCTGGTGCCAAAATCATGATAACGTCAGCTAATTTAGTTGCTTCTGCTACTGTGTAAGTATCAAATCCATCTTCTTTTGCTTTGTCAAAAGATTTACCTGGACGTACACCGATAATGACATCACGACCTGAATCACGCAAGTTTTGAGCGTGCGCATGTCCTTGTGAACCATAACCAATAACGGCGATTTTTTTACCGTCAAGTGCTGCTACTTTAACATCTTTTTCATATTCCATTTGAACTGCCATAGTTTTTTCTCTCTTTTCTATTATTTATTGCCTTTTAGGCTGGTTTAACAAATTTAAAATATTTTTATACTCAATGAAAATCAAAGAGCAAATTAGGAAGCTAGCCGCAGGCTGCTCAAAGCACTGCTTTGAGGTTGTAAATAAGACTGACGGAGTCAGTAACATATACCTACGACAAGGCAAAGCTGACGTGATTTGAAGAGATTTTCGAAGAGTATTAATCACGGGTAAATCCAGTTGCACCCGTTCGAGCAATATTACGAATACCGTATGGTCGAATGACTCGCAACAGTGCTTCGCTCTTTTCTGCATTTCCTGTCATCTGAATGGTAATCGAGCTTGGTGCTACGTCTACCACCGTTGCACGGAAAGGTTGAATAATCGCTAGAATCTCAGCTCGCTTCTCAGCTGGCGCTGACATCTTAACCAAAATCACCTCGCGCTCCAAATGAGGCTTGTCTGTGATATCACGAATGCGAATCACATCAATCTGACGATTGAGTTGCTTGATAATTTGCTCCACTTCATCATGTGAAGCTACATCAATAATAATGGTGATCCGCGATACATTCGGATCTTCTGTTGCTCCAACAGAGATGCTTTCGATATTAACCTGACGACGAGACAGGACACCGGTAAAGCGATTGAGGACTCCTGAACGATTTTGTAGTTTTGCTGTTAACATTCTACGCATGGAACTTCACCCCCAACATCTCATGATTACTCTTACCAGCTGGTACCATTGGTAACACCTGTTCCTTACGAGAAATATCTACCTCAATTAGCATAGGAACATTCTCAGTGATGACTTCAAGGTCTTGAGCCAAGGTCTCAGGATTGTCAAACTTATAGTTTTTAATGCCATAAGCTTGTGCCATCAATTGGAAATCAGGAAGGGTATCAAAGACTGACTCTGACGTTCTACCTTCATAGAAGGATTCCTGCCATTGGCGAACCATTCCAAGTGAGTGGTTGTTCAGCATAACCACCTTGATTGGCACCTTGTAAATGTTCAAAATAGCCAATTCCTGGTTAGTCATTTGGAAACCACCATCCCCAACAAACAAGACTACTTCCTTATCTGGGTTAGCAATTTTAGCTCCAATTGCTGCTGGAATTCCAAATCCCATGGTTCCCAAACCACCTGAAGTCACTAACTGACGTTCATTTTGGTAGGGATAATACTGGGCTGTCCACATTTGGTGTTGACCAACGTCTGTTACCACAATGGCATCACCATTCGTCAACTCACCGATGCGTTCAATAACAGCTTGCGGCTGAACCACACGCTCTTTCTTATCATAAGAACGAACGCGGTTCTTGTCTTTGGTAACTTTTTCAATCCATTTCTCAGTATTGTTATGAACAGTTGGTTCCGCCAACAACATTTGCAAAGCTTTCTTAGCATCTCCAACTACAGGAATATCTGCACTGATAATCTTGCCAATCTCGGCTGGGTCAATATCAATGTGAGCAACCTTGGCATTCTTAGCGAAGGTCTTAGGATTCCCCGTCAAGCGGTCATCGAAACGACAACCAATACTAATCATAAAGTCCGCTTCCGTCATGGCAATATTAGCTGCGAAAGATCCGTGCATGCCTCCCATTCCAAGGAAGAGTGGATGACTCGTTGCAATCGTTCCTTGTCCCAAAAGACTGGTTACCACCGGGATTTGATAGCGTTCTGCAAATTCATTTAATTCTGCAGCTGCTTCAGCATAACTAATCCCCCCACCAGCTAACAAGACTGGTTTTTTAGCCTTGGACAATTGCTTCAAAATTTTCTTGATTTGCATATCATTCGGCTCAAGAGTCGGTTGATAACTTGGTAGGTTCACTTCTGGTGAATAGATGAAGTCGGTTTCTAAAGCAGATACGTCTTTAGGTAGGTCAATTACGACCGGCCCTGGTCGACCTGTTGTTGCGATATGAACAGCTTCTGTAATGATACGCGGAATATCTGCCGTCTCACGAACTTGGTAATTGTACTTAGTGATTGGCATGGTAATTCCCACGATGTCTGCCTCCTGAAAGGCATCCTTCCCAATACCTGCTCGCGCCACCTGACCTGTAAAGACCAAAAGGGGAACGCTATCGCTCATGGCATCTGCAATCCCTGTAATGGCATTTGTTGCTCCCGGTCCGCTAGTGACGACGGCAACACCCAACTTTCCAGTTGATTTGGCATAACCTTCAGCTTCATGCAGACAACCTTGCTCATGGCGTCCTAGAATGTGGCGAATGCCTTTAAAATTATATATCGCATCATAAAAAGGCAAGACCGCACCACCAGGATAACCAAAGATGGTATCAATTCCTAAATCACGAAGTGTTTCCAAAACTAGGTCCGACCCCGTCTTAGGAGATTCTAAACTGATTTTCTCCATTGTTCCCCTTTCTCTTCTCTTAAAAATAACTTGTTACTATCATACCATTTTTTCAAAATTTTTCAAGAGAAAAGAAGAAATTTTCTGAATTTTCTATTTTAACGTTTATTTATGAATGTTATTTTTGTTTTTATTAAAAAGATACCGATTTCATTTACTAAAAAAGAAAAAAGAACTGATTTCTCAGTTCTTCATTAATCTTATTCTACACTAAATAGATATGGGTAAACAGGTTGTTGGCCTTGGTGGATTTCGACTTCAACATCTTCGAATTCTTCTGCGATTTCTTGAGCAATTTCATTGGCAAGTTCTTCACTTCCGTCTTCACCGACATAGAAGGTTACGATTTCACTATCTTCATCCAACATATGTTTCAATGTTTCTGTCAAGGTTTGGTGCATGTCAGGGTTCGACACGAGAATTTTCCCATCTACCATACCAAGATTATCGTTTTCATGGATTTCTAAGCCATCAATCGTTGTATCACGCACAGCTGTTGTGACGCTTCCGCTAACGACATCGCTAAGAGCTGCAGTCATACGCTCTTGGTTTTCTTCGATGGGCTTGCTTGGATCAAAGGCGAGAAGACTTGTCAAACCTTGTGGCAAAGTACGAGCTTCCACCACTACTGCTGGTTGCTCCAAAACTTCTGCTGCAGATTGAGCTGCCATGAAGATGTTTTTGTTGTTTGGCAGGAAGATGATGTTACGAGCGTTGACCTGTTCAACAGCCTTGATAAAGTCTTCTGTTGAAGGGTTCATAGTTTGACCGCCTTCAATAACATAATCTACACCTTGAGAACGGAAGATATCTGCTAAACCTTTACCAGCCACCACAGCAATCAAAGCATACTCTTTTTCTTCAGCTGGCTTGCTAACTTGAGCAGCTTCTTTCTCAACCTGTGCTTCGTGTTGGTTACGCATATTGTCAACTTTTACCTTGACCAAGCTACCATATTTGAGACCTTCTTGCATAACAAGTCCTGGATCTTCTGTATGGACATGGACTTTGACGATTTCATCATCATTGACAACAAGGAGAGAGTCCCCAAGTTCATTCAAGTAGTTACGGAATTCATCGTAGTCAAAATCTTTAGCATAGGTTGGACCTTGCTTAAGGGCTACCATGATTTCAGTACAATAACCAAAGGTAATGTCCTCAGTCGCTACATGACCAGCTACAGACTTGTGATGTTCTGCATTGATCATTTCACTCATGTTGGCCGGAGTCGCTACAAAGTCCTCAGATGCGATATATTCACCAGTAAGGGCTGAAAGGAAACCTTCGTAGATAAAGACCAGTCCTTGACCACCTGAGTCCACAACGCCAACTTCTTTCAATACTGGAAGCATGTCTGGTGTTTTAGCTAGAGCTGTTTTAGCACCTTCCAAGGCTGCGCGCATGACTTCAACAGCGTCATCTGTTTGCTCAGCTTTTTTCTTAGCACCGATAGCAGCCCCACGAGAAACTGTCAAAATCGTTCCTTCAACTGGTTTCATCACTGCCTTATAGGCAACTTCCACACCTGATTGGAAGGCAAGGGCCAAGTCTTGACCTGTTAACTCATCTTTATCCTTGATAGCTTGTGAAAATCCACGGAAAAGCTGAGACGTAATAACGCCTGAGTTTCCACGCGCACCCATCAAAAGACCTTTGGCAAGAATGCTCGCTACCTCGCCAACTGTAGAAGCTGGCTTGTCTGCAACTTCTTTAGCTCCATTTTCAATGGTCATTCCCATGTTTGTTCCAGTATCTCCATCTGGAACTGGAAAGACGTTTAATGAATTGACATATTCAGCTTGCTTATTCAAGCGAGTTGATGCAGCCTGCACCATTTCTTGAAATAAGCTAGTAGTAATTTTTGACACGGTTATTCTCCTACAACTTTGATATTTTGAATGTAGACATTTACAGTCTGAGCAGTAATTCCAAGTTGGTTTTCCAAACTAAAACGAACACGCTCTTGAATGTTTTTTGACACTTCGCTAATCTTTGTTCCGTAGCTCAACACGGTATATACATCAACTGCAATACTGCCATCTTCGGCCGCCTTTACGACGACACCTTTAGAATAATTTTCCTTACCTAGAAGGGCTTGGAAATTATCTTTGAGGGCATTTTTACTAGCCATACCGACCACACCAAAAATTTCAGTTGCTGCTCCACCTACGACGGTTGCAATCACTTCATCTGTTAGTTCGATTTGACCATCTTTTGTATTAATTTTTACAGTCATCCTTTTTACCTCAACTAGTTGATACTCTATTTTATCATATTTCAGCCCAAGTGTAAAAGCAGAATACTGTATCAGCGGATATTTACTCTATTTTTCAAATGATGTTACACCCACAGAAAAAGAAAAAGACCCTAAGGTCTCCTTACTTTTATTATTAAACGCGTTCAACTTTACCTGATTTCAAAGCACGAGCTGAAGCCCAAACTTTTTTAGGTTTACCATCGATAAGAACAGTAACTTTTTGAAGGTTTGGTTTTACGGCACGTTTTGTTTGGTTCATCGCGTGTGAACGGTTGTTTCCTGATACAGTCTTACGACCTGTAAAGTAACATACTTTAGCCATTGTGTTTTCCTCCTATTAGATCTAATATAGCGGATGTGCTAGCACCACATACCGTACTATGTTATCACACTTTCTTCATTTTTGCAAGGGAATTGGAAGATTTTTTTATTTAACGTAGACAATTCCCAACTTCCCAAAAGCCACATCTCCACGGATAATCAAGGTTTTGCTGGTTGGGACTAGAGGAGTATCTGCCTTAGCTACGCCACAGAAAGTTTCTACCTTTAAATCAACTCCCCAATGTTGGGGAACATAGATAACTGCATTGCCAAAACCAACTTCCACTTTCAGAGTTGCGGTATCTCCTAAAATCTCTGCATTGTCATAATATATCTTGGCATTGCCAAAACCAACTTCTACTTGATCTTCTACCAATTCTTGCTCTTGCTTGTAGAAAGTCCCAGTCCCAAAAGCAACTTCCTTATCTGTCAGAATGGTCTTTTCACCGTCATACCACCATTTTTTCCCATTCCAAGTTCTGTTAGAATGAGTGAGTGCGCTGACACCCATTACGATTAAAATACTTGCCCAGAACAATGACTGATTAGGAATTGGTAAAATGCCATAAAAGTGGTTAGCAATCATTAAGGCTACTAGAGCTGTAAAAGAGGCTGAAGTTAAGTGACGACGCAACAAAGCTCCAACTGATTGATAGGCAAAAAATCCAATACCAAGCAAGGGCCAAATTTGCCCACCGAATGAAGGGATTCCAAAATTTCCTTGTAATAATATTAAAGCTGCCAATACTAGCAACACAATACCAAATGCTTTCTTTTTCATGTTCTTACCTCATGTTTCTTAGATTTTCTTTTAGGAGGGATTGGTAATGCCGTGAGACATGAACCTCCTTGTGGGTCTGATAAAAGGAAATGGTGCCCGTTCCTGAAAAGGACTTGTCCACCGAATAAACCTGACGGATATTTGCAATAGTCGACTTGGATACCCGACTAAAATAGCGAGGAAGGATAGCCTCTAACTCATAGAGTTTAAGCCGAACCTCGTAGGCATCTTTCTGGGTATGGGCGTAAATCTTGCTACCTTCCGTCTCAAAGAAGAGAATTTCCGATAAGTCCAGATAATATTCACCTGTTCCCTTGTAAAAAATCAACCGAGTAGACTTGGATTCTTGCAAGAGTCGCTGTAAATCCGCAATCTCATCTGTCAAAGCCGCTGCCTTGATGATAATTTCAGTTTCCTCTAAATTGCTGTCAATTTCGATTCGTAACTTCATTCCATCTCCTTTCTGACTCTACTATATCAAAGGGAAAATAAGAAAACAAGAGCAAAAAAGCAAGTGGTTACTTTAAACTCGTAAGTGGTTGTGGGACCACCTTAACTTACAGGTCAAAATAGAAAGAAAATCACACCCCACACAAGACCACAAATATAGCCAACCACTACATCCTTGGAAAAATGCACTCCCCCTAAGACTCTTACTAGACCGAGGAAAGCTGACAAGACCAACAAGATAACCCCTACAGATAAACTAGCATGTAAGCAAGCCATGGAGATAATGGTTGCTGAAAAGACATGACGACTGGGCATAGACTGACCAGGGCTATCTCTCTCAAGCAAAGGTTTAATATCCCATTCCTCATAAGGCCTAGGGGCATTGATTTTCTTACGAAGAAAGGACAAAATCACAAAGCCTGACGCAGGGATACACACATAGATCAAGACCTGTTTACCAAGTCCTTCTTGGAAGTAGGTAGTGGCTAACAAGGTTAGATAAATCATAGGCATAACTGCCGTCATGAACCGATTGAAAGTTCTTAACAAGCTCAGAAGAAAGGGCTTATTTTTAATGTTACTAGCAACGTGGCCATACCATTCTTGATAATTTTTCATATATTTTCTCATCACTTACTCAAATTTTGCTTATAGGGAAGCACTTGTCTTCTAGTATAGTGCAGAAAAAGAAGGCCGTCAAGCCTTCTTTAGGTTTATTCTTCTGCTTCGTCTTCTGTAAATTGACTGTTGTAGAGGTCAGCGTAGAAACCAGCTTGCGCCATCAGCTCATCATGATTTCCTTGCTCGATGATATTTCCATCCTTCATAACAAGAATCAGATCAGCATTTCGGATAGTAGACAAGCGGTGGGCGATGACAAAGGAAGTCCTTCCCTCCATCAAACGGTCCATGGCTTTCTGGATTAATTCTTCCGTCCGTGTATCAACAGAAGAAGTCGCCTCATCTAGGATTAGGAGTGGTGCATCTTTCAGTAAAGCACGAGCAATGGTCAAGAGTTGTTTTTGTCCGACAGACAAGGTCACTGTATCATCCAAGACGGTATCGTAACCATCTGGTAGGGTCATGATAAAGTGGTGAATCCCTACAGCCTTGCTGGCTTCAATCACGCGCTCATCACTAATGCCCTCTTGGTTATAGATAAGATTGTCTCGAATGGTTCCTTCAAAGAGCCAAGTATCCTGCAAGACCATTGAAAAGGCATCGTGTACTTCCGAGCGCTTCATATCCTTGGTATCCACGCCATCGATGCGGATACTTCCCTTATCAATCTCATAGAACTTCATCAAAAGATTGACAATAGTTGTCTTACCAGCCCCAGTCGATCCGACAATGGCAACCTTTTGACCTGCATGAGCCGTCGCAGAAAAATCGTGGATGATAGTCCGATCAGGAGTATAACCAAAGGAAACTCGATCAAAGACTACTTGACCTTTCATATTGCTCAATTGTCTTTCTTTATGGGATTCGTCTCCCATTTCCTCTTCAGCTAGGAATTCGAAGACACGTCCCATGGCTGCACTAGCCTGCTGAAGACTAGTAATTCCTTGGGCAATTTGTGAAAGAGGCTGAGAAAAGATACGAACGTAGGCCATAAAGGCAACGATAATCCCGATACTGATGTGTCCATTTAAGGCCAAGGCTGCACCAACGATAATCACCAAGGCATAGCTAAAGTTCCCAATAAACATCATAATCGGCATCATAATCCCTGAAATAAACTGAGATTTCCAGATACTATCATACAGACGATGATTTAATGTTGCAAACTCTTCTTTCGTACTCTCGATGGCATTGTAACTGGTTACTACATTATGGCCAGAGTACATTTCTTCCACATAGCCATTGACAGCTGCCAAGTCTTGTTGCTGACTCTTAAAAAAGCCCTGTGATTTGCCCATAAAAACGGACACGAAAGCAAAGCCAACAATAGTTGAAACAACCGTCACCAAGGCCAAAATCCAGTTCATCCCAAACATGGTTACCAAGACTGCTAAGACCAGTAAAGTGGATGAAAGAACTGTTCCCAGACTTTGATTGAGGGACTGGGCTGCAGTGTCAACGTCATTGGTTACACGAGACAAAGTATCCCCCTGAGAGTGTCCATCAAAATATCTCAATGGTAGGCGATTAATTTTCTCTGCAATGGCTGTTCTTAAACGCTCTGAAAAACGTTGAATAGCTGTTGTAAACAGAAAGGCCTGTAAATAATTTGATAGGAGTCCAATCACATAGATGACGGCCAAAAAACCACCAATAGCTGCAACCGCAGCGACATCCACACTTGTTTCTAAACCACTGGCAATAATATTAGTCATTTCCTTGATGCGGGTTGGACCATATACAGTAATGATATTGGATACGATTGTTGCTAGAAAGGCGATTAGAAGGGCAAACTGGAGGCCTGCAAGATAGGGTTTAGTCTGTTTCCAGAGAGACATTTTCTTATTTTCCATGTTCCAATTCCTCCTTCGATAGTTGTGAATAGGCAATTTCTTGGTAAACTTCGTTATTAGCTAGAAGTTCCTTGTGGGTACCTTGTCCCACGACTTTCCCTTGATCCAAGACCAAAATCAAATCTGCGTCCATAATCGTTGAAATACGCTGTGCGACGATAAGCTTGGTCATAGACTTGGTTTTCTCTGCTAACTCTTGGCGTAGGACACGGTCTGTCTTGTAGTCCAAGGCTGAGAAGGAGTCATCAAAGATGAGGATTTCTGGCTTCCGAGCTAAGGCACGCGCAATGGCCAGACGCTGTCTTTGACCACCTGAGAAGTTGGTTCCTCCTTGGGCCACTTCTGACTCTAAGCCCTCTTCCTTGTCTTCGATAAAGTTCTTAGACTGGGCCAACTCCAAAGCCTGCCACATAGCCTGCTCACTAAGTGGTGTTTCTTGACTTTGTCCAAAGTCTAGATTGTCTTTGACATTACCTGAAAAGAGAACCGCTTTCTGAGGAATATAACCAACCTTGTTGCGCAAATCTTCTAGAGCATAGTCTTGAACATTGACACCGTCCACCAGAATTTCTCCTGCTGATACGTCATAGAAACGTGGAATCAGATTGACCAGAGTTGATTTACCTGAACCCGTTGACCCAATAAAGGCCACTGTTTGACCCGCTTCTGCTCTAAAGCTAACATGCTCGATAACTGCCTCCGAATTTGCCGCATAGCGGAAGGTCACATCCTTAAACTCGACCTGACCTTTGAGGTTTTCATCAGCCAGCTGCACTTGAGCAGGTTTTTGGATAGAAGAATGCAAATCTAAAACTTGATTAATGCGCTTGGCAGAGACCATAGTTCGGGGAAGAACGATGAAGAGTGCTCCCATGAGAAGGAAGCCCATGACAACCTGCATAGCATAAGACATGAAAACAATCATGTCACTAAAGAGAGGCAGACGCGCTATCGGAGCAGCGTCGTTAATCACATAGGCCCCAATCCAGTAAATCGCCACACTCAAACCACTTGAAATCCCCATCATGATAGGGTTCAAAATAGCCATAAGACGGTTGACAAACAAATTCAAGCGTGTCAATTCATCATTTGCTGCTGCAAATTTTTCATTTTGGTATTCTTCAGCATTGTAGGCGCGAACAACACGAATACCTGTTAAACTCTCACGAGTGATACTGTTCAGTTTATCAGTCAAACTTTGAATCAAGAACTGTTTTGGAAAGGCTAGCGTCATCAAAACGGTCGTCATCAAAACATTGACAATCACTGCTACAAGAACGGCCCAGAGCCAGTATTCTGAATGGCCTAAAATCTTCCCGATAGCCCAGATAGCCATAATCGGACCACGCGTTACCACTTGCAAGCCCATGGTAATCAACATTTGAACTTGAGTAATGTCATTGGTAGTACGCGTCAAGAGACTGGGAATAGAGAATTTCTTAATCTCTGTCTGCGAGTAATCCAAAACTCGGTTAAAAATATCACTTCTCAACCTACTAGTATAAGAAGCCGCCACTCGGGATGCAAAAAATCCAACTGCAACTACGGACAAGAAGGCAAGAAAGGACATTCCCACCATCATGCTTGCCGGCTGCCACAACTCATCTAAATTAGTTCCTTGACTACCTAGCAAATCCGTAATTTTCGAGATATAGGTCGGCACTTCCAACTCTAGATAGACCGAAAAACAAGTAAAGAGAATGGCTAGTAAAATCATCCCCCATTCTTTTCTACTAATTCGTTTGGCTAATTTCTTCATTCTCTCCTCCTATTCCCTTGATATTTTCCTGTAGTTGAGCAAGGACTTTCTCAAAAATCAGTAATTCATCTTCATCAATGTCTTCCATCAACTGCTTATCAATTCGTTCAAAAAAGGCTTTAACCTGCTTCATTTGAGAACGTGCTTTGTCCGTCAAACGAACAAATTTTGCCCGCTTATCGCTAGGACTCGCCTCCAATTCCACCAAACCATTTTGCACCATACGCTTGACCAAATTACTCGCAACAGATTTGGTAATATTGAGTTCCTGCTCGATATCCTTAATCAGGACCAGTTCCTCTTTTTGTTCACAATGATCTAAAAAACGCAGAACCTGCCCTTGAGGCCCACCCATAAATTCAATACCACAACGTTTGGCTTCCTTTTGCACCATGAGATGAATCTGATGACCAAAACGCTTAAAGACTAACATCGGTTTATCCATACTAACTCCTTTCTAACCATTGCATTTAGTTCTCCTAGGAACTAAATAAGTTTCCATGAGAACTATTTTACCACTTTGAAAAGAGATGTCAAGAAAAAGTTTCCATGAGAACTATCTTAGTTTAAATTGACATTAGGCAAGATTTTTTATATAATAAGCTCTCACTACTGTGGGTAGAAATCCATTCACTTAATGAGGAGAGAAAACTTTCAAATGAAACCAGAAGAACAAAGAGTTTTAGGAATCTTAGCAACTATTTTTGGAGCCATCGCACTTTTAGGATCCTGGATCCCGTTTATTAACTATCCATCGTTGTTCCATCGGCATCGTCGCATTTATCTTGGGGATTATCGGCCTTATCGTCAACCTCAAAAAACGGAAAACAATGGCTATTATCGGAACATCCCTGGCAGTTGCCTCTGTTGTACTTTTCTTTACGAGTCAGGCACTATACGCTGATGTCTACAAAGAGTATGCCAAGGAGTTTAACCGTTCCTACATGGATACGAGTGCCTCAATGGAACGCGAAGAAAAAAGCGGCTTGACAGACGATACCTTCGCCTGGACCCAAGAACAGTTCGACGCCTTAATCGAAGGCGACCTTGACAACAAAGGAAAAGGTGGTACCAACTACGAGGATATTATCAACAAACACGGAAAGCCAGATTCCGAGTTTGACTTCACTCTTGGGGCTTACAATACGAAAAAAATCACCTATATCTCTATTGGAGACAAGACCAAGACTGTTACCTTAACTTTTGCAAAACAGGACAATGGACAGCTCTTGCTCGTCCAAAAACATGCAGTCGGTCTAGGTCTAGAAAAAAACAAGCAACAAAACGATTCTGAAACCTGAGTCTAAGTTCAAATATCAAAAAAAACGAACAGCTAATAAAACTGTTCGTTTTTCTATTAGAATCCATCTACGTTTGTGTAGATCTTTTGTACGTCTTCGTCGTCTTCAAGAACGCTGTAAAGTTTTTCAAAGGTTTCAAGGTCATCGCCTGACAATTCCACTTCTGACTGAGGAATCATTTCCAATTCAGTCACTTGGAATTCTTCGACACCTGACTCACGAAGGGCAACGATAGCCTTGTGAAGGTCAGTTGGCGCTGTGTAAACTGTGATTGTTCCTTCTTCTGCTTCTACATCATCCACATCTACATCTGCTTCTAGCAATTGCTCAAAGACCGCGTCCGCATCTTCACCTGCAAATACGATCACACCCTTGTTGTCAAAGAGGTAAGAAACAGAACCTGAAGCACCCATGTTTCCGCCGTTTTTACCAAAGGCTGCACGGACATTGGCCGCTGTACGGTTGACATTTGAAGTCAAAGTATCAACAATCAGCATAGAACCATTTGGTCCAAAACCTTCGTAACGTCCTTCTGTAAAGGTTTCGTCTGTGTTTCCTTTAGCCTTGTCCAAAGCCTTATCGATAACGTGTTTTGGCACTTGGGCTTGTTTAGCACGGTCGATAACGAATTTCAAGGCTGAGTTTGATTCTGGATCTGGATCACCTTTTTTAGCTGCTACATAGATTTCTACACCAAATTTTGCATATACTTTAGAGTTAGCTCCATCTTTAGCCGTTTTCTTGGCTACGATATTGGCCCATTTACGTCCCATTAGGAATCTCCTTTTTTCACATTTTAATCTTTCTTATTATAACACAAGTTTTTTCGATTTTCACTAGAGGAAATGGATTTTATTCAGTAAATACAACTAGGATAGCACTTTAGTTGCTAAAATTTCCTTGCCTTCTTTTATCAAGGGGTGACGAAACAGTGAGAAATACAGTTGAATGGTCATGGCAACCCAGATTAAGGGTTCGCAAAGGATAACTCCCTTATATCCTGCCCAAGGGATAATCAAAACCACAAAAGCGATTTTCCCGATTAGTTCGATAAAGCTAGAAACCAGAGGAAGGATTTTTTGCCCCAAACCCTGCAAACAATTGCGATAAATCAATAAGAGACTCAAAATAGGATAAAAAGCTGAGCTGATTTGTAGATAGAGACTGCCATTTTCTACCAAATAGCTATCCGTCGAACTAGCCAAGAAGGAAACCAAGGCTGGACTGGCAAAAAAGAGGAAGACACAAACAAAAATTGCCCAGGACATACTTAAACGACTGCCGATTCGAATACCTTGAACAATGCGGTCTGGTCGCTTAGCTCCTAAATTCTGAGAAGCAAAGGTCGTCATCGAAGCGGAAATAGCGGTCATGGGAAGAAGGGCGAAAGCCATAATACGTCGCGCCGCTGTTTGAGCACTAATAATCACTGCACCAAAGGTATTAACAGAAGACTGTAAAATCACACTGCCGATAGATACAATTGAACTCATCAAGCCCATAGCCAAACCTTGCTCCAAGAGGTCAGCGTATAAGGCCTTATCCCATTTGAAATGCTTGAGTTGAGGCAAAAGTTCTGGCACGCTCTTACGAATATAGTAAAAACAGAGAACCGCTGATAAGCCTTGCGAAATGATGGTAGCAAGTCCCGCGGATTGAACTCCAAGATGCAATTGCGTAATAAAATAGAGATCCAGAACCACATTAACCAGAGCAGAGAAAATCAGAAATCCCAGAGCTGCCAGACTGTCACCAATGGACCGCAACAAACCTGCAAAGAGATTATAAGCAAAGCTGACGCCTACACAGGTCACAATCATAGAAATATATTGATAAGATTGAGGAAGGATTTCTGCGGGAGTATCTAAGTATTGCAAGAGAGGATACAAACCAAGAAAGCCCAGCAACATAACTACAATACTCAAAAGTGCACCTAAAATCCAGGTGGCTGCTACTGCTTCCTTGATTTTAGTGAAATTACGAGCCCCGTAATAACGGGCAATGACAATCCCCATGCCATTGCCAACACCAAGAGTAAAACCTACAATCAGGTCAAAAATCGCTGTCGTCGCCCCTACTGCAGCCAAGGAATCTTGACCCAGAAATCGCCCAACAATTAAGACATCAGCAGTATTATAGAGCTGTTGAAAAATATTAGACAGCAAGATTGGGAAGGCAAAACTCAAAAGCGAGGGAAGAATCGGACCATGTATCAGGTCCACTGTTCGTTTTTTATTCATAAGGCTATTATATCAGCTTTCTAGAGGAGCGACAAGAAACAGCAAACTATAGGCAATCTGAAATCTTGAACAAAGAATCAAAAAAGCAGTGGATTTCTCCACTACTTTGCCAGCTTATTCTTCAATTTCGATTTCAAGTTCGTCGCCTAGGTCAAGGGTTACTTCTTCATTCACAGAGTCTACTTGAGCTGCTTCATCTTTTTTACTTTCAGCAGCTTCTTCTCCATCAATCAAACCAAATTGAACACGGACTTGATGGTCAATCTCATCAAAGACTTCTGGGTTATCTGCCAAGTATTTCTTAGCATTTTCAGAACCTTGCCCAATTTTCTCATCCTTGTAAGAGTACCAAGCTCCTGCTTTTTTGATGATATCCAAATCGCTTGCGATCTTCAAAAGCTCACCAGTCTTAGAAATCCCTTCTCCGTACATGATTTCAACGAAGGCTTCCTTAAATGGTGGAGCCACCTTGTTTTTCACGACCTTGATTTTAGTTTCTTTACCCACATTGGTATCTTTTTGGTCACCAGTTCCCTTGATTTGTGTGCTTCCACGAACATCCAAACGGACTGATGCGTAAAATTTCAGAGCACGTCCACCAGGAGTTGTTTCTGGATTTCCAAACATGACCCCAACTTTTTCACGCAATTGGTTGATAAAGATGGCAATTGTTTTGGTTTTATTGATAGAAGCACCAAGTTTACGCATAGCCTGGCTCATCATACGAGCCTGCAAACCAACGTGGCTATCTCCGATATCTCCATCAATTTCCGCACGAGGTACAAGGGCAGCAACTGAGTCGACCACGACAAGATCTACAGCACCTGAATCAATCAATTTTCCTGCGATCTCAAGACCTTGCTCTCCTGAGTCTGGTTGTGACAAGAGCAACTCATCAATGTTGACCCCAAGGGCCGCAGCATAAGCTGGATCAAGAGCATGCTCCGCATCAATAAAGGCAGCAATCCCACCTTCTTTTTGCGCTTGCGCAACTGCATGAAGGGCAACTGTTGTCTTACCAGATGACTCTGGTCCATAGATTTCGATGATACGTCCCTTAGGATAACCACCTGAACCAAGGGCAATATCAAGAGCCAAGGAACCGGAGCTCATCACTTGCACCTTTTGCTCTGCCCGTTCACCCAAACGCATGATTGAACCCTTACCAAAGTCTTTCTCAATCAATTTAAGAGCGTCATTCAAGGCTTTTTCACGTTCAGCCCCGAATTTTTTTGAAATTTCATCTAATTTTTTTGGTTTTTTCGCCATTCTATTCTCCTACATTCTAATGGTCCTTAGACCTATCTACTATTATATCAAAAGTTAGTCACTTAATAAAGCTTTGCGAACTAGGTTAAAGGCATGCATAACCGCAATGTGACGTACATCTGCTCGACTTCTGCCTCCAATATTGACCTTGATGACCTCAGTTCCATGCTTTTGAGCCAATCCTATAAAGACTGTCCCAGCTGGATGTCCTTCTAGGCTATCTGGTCCTGCTACTCCAGTCAAACTAATGCCAAAATCCGACTGGGTCTTGCTTCGTGCCTGCTCAGCCATCTTCTGAGCTGTAAATTCAGACACCACACCATGTTCTTCCAAATCCTTGACAGGAATATCCAACATTTTTGATTTTTCCTCCAAGCTATAGGTCACAAAACCACCCTTAAATATACTTGAAGCTCCTGAAAAATCCGCTACATTGGCTTGGAAAAGCCCTGCCGTCAAACTCTCGGCTGCAGTGATGGTTTTCCCTTGCTTTTTCAGCTTTTCTACCACAATGCTGGCTAAACTAGTTTCTTCCCCATAACCATAACAAAGGTCTCGTAAAGAAAGGCCTTCGAAGGTCTGACGATCCAAGATTTGATTTTCCAAGATATCCAGCGCTTGATTCGCCTCTTCTTGACTGCTAGCCTTTGTTGACAGACGCAGAGTGACTTCTCCTGTCTTAGCATAAGGGGCCAAGGTCGGATCTGTTTGATTATCAATCAAATCAGACAAAATCGTAACCAACTGACTTTCGCCAATCCCAAAGAAACGAAGAACTCGGGAATATAGCTTACTCCCTGTCATCAACTTGGGTAGAAGTTGGTTTAAGACCATGGGTTTTAATTCACTTGGTGGACCTGGAAGGACAACGTAGGTCACTCCATCGACTTCCAATATTCCTCCCACAGCCAGTCCTGTTTCGTTTGGCAGTGGAGTCGCTCCATCTACAATTTGGGCTTGTCTTTCGTTATTCGGTGTTCGGGCATAGTCTGGTCTCTGGGCAAAAAAGACATCCAACTTCTCCTGAGCCTGAGGATCGAAGACCAATTCTTTCCCTAAAAATTTAGCCAGAGTTTGTTTGGTCAAATCGTCCTCAGTTGGCCCTAAACCACCTGTCAAAATCACTAGACTACTACGTTGACTGGCAATTTCGAGCAAAGACAAGAGACGAGCTTCATTGTCTCCTACAGCCGTCTGAAAATATACGTCTACCCCAATCTCTGCTAGTTTTTCTGATAAAAATTGAGCATTAGTATTGACAATCTGTCCTGTCAAAATCTCTGTTCCAACAGCAATAATTTCTGCTTTCATGTTTCCTCCTAACTATCTATTCGTATTTTTTTGAAAAAATCGTAGGAAATTTCCCACGATTTTAACTATAAAATAGATTATTCTACATCTTCTTGATTTGTTGTATTATTAATCGTACCTGTTCCCAAACCGATACCATTTTGGTTTCCAAAAATATCTTCATATAAGACTGCATTTGTCTCTAACTCTGTCACCTTCGGTTTATCAAGTGAGGTTCTCAAAAGATTCTGGATCTCTAACAAATGGTTAGCAGTTACGATTTGATAAGATGTCCCTTGCAATTCGGCATCTTCTCCTCGTAATTGTTGGGTTTCAATCGTTTTAAACGAGTCCTTGTAACCTAACAAACTTGGGATACTCTTAGCAGATAGATCAATATTAGTCTGCATATTGGTACTTAGGGCTTTTAAGATAGATTGATAGTGACTAACACTATTCAAGCTAAGAACTTTTTCAACAACCTTTTGAATGACTTCGCGCTGACGTTTCTGACGTCCGTAGTCCCCTTCTGGGTCCTGGTAGCGCATGCGAGAATAAACAAGAGCTTCATCTCCATTTAGAGTTTGTTGCCCAACACCAATAGAAATAGTATTAAATTCCTCTTGGTCACTAATAGAAATCGGGAAACCTAGCGTGTTATTGACAGTTATACCACCCACTGCATCGACTAATTGTTGTAATCCGTGCATATTGACCATAATATAGCGGTCAATATGGATGTTCATCATCTTTTGAATGGTTGAAATAGCCAACTCTGCACCACCACCCGCATATGCAGCGTTTAGTTTTGCTTCCTCAATCTGACCATCTTTATGCTGAATTTTAGTCAAGATATCACGTTCCAAACTCAACATCGTTGTCTTTTTCGTGTGCGGATTAACCGTCAAAAGAATCATGGAATCACTATTTCCCTCCCAAGGGTCCGTTCGTTCCTCGTTTCCAGTATCAACCCCCATCAAAAGAATCGTTAAGGGTTCAGTCGCCTCAATAACATTGGTTTCTTCCCCAATCTTTTTATAGGTTTTTGATAAGGTTTCTGTACCTTGCTGATAAATAGTATAAGCAAAAACACCCACACCTAAAACTGTCACAGCTAGAAAAGCTAGCACCATTCCAATAATTTTTTTAACCATATTTCTATTAATCTATCAGCCTACCCATCAGGTAAACATCGATAAACTCCCCTTCTTCTATGTACGCACCACGCTCTTGTTTACCTTCAATTACAAAGCCATGCTTTTGATATAAATGAACTGCAGCCTGATTACGAGTTTGGACAGTGAGTTGAAGTCGACGAAGAATGCCACTAGCCTGCGCCCATTCTACGGCTTCTTCAAGTAACAAATTTCCTAGTCCATTATTCCAATACTTCTGACCAATCACAATGAAGAGATCTCCAATATGACGAACTCTCTTGCGTTGATCAGCTGTGATATTTACAAGACCAGCAATTTCATCATTCAGCAAAGCCAGTAAAGTGATTTGATTTTCCGAGTGAGCCTGTTTATCCAAAAACAACTCCATCTCAGTATCTGTCATCAAAATGCCATTACTGTCCAGACTGGTAAAATCTGTTTCTACACTGACACGATTTAAAAATGATACTAACTCAACAGCATCACCAGGTTCTGCTTCTCTAATGAGCAATTCATACTCCATGTTGAAGCTCCTCTAAGAGTTTTTCTGCACGCAAACCCTTTGCTTGGAAATGTAATCTGCGACCGTCTTCTTCTTTTAGAATTTTCAATTCTAAATAAGTATCTGGTAAGGCATCTCCTAAAAGATGTCCCCACTCGATGACAGTCACGCCGCCACCAAAGAGAAACTCATCTAAATCGATAGAATCAGCGTCCCCCTCAATACGATAAACATCTAAATGATAAAGTGGAAGACGACCTTCATACTCTCTCACAATAGTATAGGTTGGACTCTTAATCATCTGAGTAATCTGTAACCCTTTAGCAAGACCTTTTGTAAAGGTCGTTTTGCCTGCTCCAAGTTCTCCAGTTAGAATTAAGACATCATTCTTTTCTAATAAACAGCCCAAACGTTCACCTAAAGACTGTAACTCTTCTTCGTTTTTAGTGTACATGTTTCTATTATACCAAAAAGTTGTCCTTTGTCGAGATATTATCTATGAATTCCATATTATAAATTGTAAAACTTGGACCTTCACTTCTTTTATATTTAAAATAGAAACAGCAAGAAGACAACTAACAAGATATCTCTCATCAAATGGCTGTAAAATGAAACTTCCCAGCGAATGACTTTTGGCACCAACAGTCCTAGAAATAGCATTCCTAAGGTAATATAAAAGGTCATGGATAATAGCATCCAAGGATTTCTGAGAAAGATTAGAATAGCTAGTCCACTAATAAAACAAATTTCCTTCTTTCCCAAAAACTTTTTCACTCCATTTACATACTTCTTAATCGGCAGAAAAACTAACAAATCAATACCAAATAAGAAAAAGAAACTCGGAAGAAAGGCTTCCACAAATCCTTCTACGGATGTATTTCCTGCAAGGATATGTTCTATGACAATTAAAGCTAAACCCAAAATATTTACTAAGAGCAAGAGACTATACAAGAATTGTTGCTTATCTTCCTTAAAAACTGAGTAAGATTGATTTCGCTGTCCACTATAGTAGTTTATCCCTGCCCCAATACTGGCAATGAGCAACATGCCAACTAGATAATAGAAGCAGTTTTGATTTAACATCAAGGCCCAAGTCGATAAACTTAAACAAGAACAGCTACTAAGGCCAAAAACTGTCAGCAATAACAAAATACGAATTTGCTTTTTCATTTTTTCCATCATTCTTCCTCCCTTACTTGCTCTTATTATATGCTAGAAATCCTCACCATTGCTAGAATATTTCTCAACTGTCAGTTTTCTACTCTAAAATGCAAAAAAGTTTGATGCAAGTATCCCTTACATCAAACTTTTACTATTTCTCTTCAAACCAAAGAGTAATTTCTCGCTTAGCTGACTCTTCTGAATCTGAACCATGCACAACATTTTGAATAGCTTGGTTTTCTCCAGCAGCTTTTGCAAAATCACCTCGAATAGTTCCTGGTAAAGCTTCTTCTGGACGAGTAGCACCCATCATGGTCCGCCAAGTTTCAATTACTTTGGGACCAGAAATTATACCTACAAGAACCGGTCCTGAAGTCATAAATTCACGAATCGGTGTGTAAAAACTTTGACCAACCAAGTCCTGATAGTGCTGGTCAATCAACTCTTCTGAAACCTGTGAACGCAACTCCAATTTTTCGATTGTAAATCCACGTTGTTCAATGCGTTTCAATACTTCACCCACTAGCCCTCTTTTTACACCGTCTGGTTTAATGATAAAAAATGTTTGTTCCATACCTGTCTCCTTTGTCAGCTTCTTTCTTTTATACTCTTCGAAAATCTCTTCAAACCACGTCAACGTCGCCTTGCCGTAGGTATGGTTACTGACTTCGTCAGTTCTATCCACAACCTCAAAACAGTGTTTTGAGCTGACTTCGTCAGTTTTATTTACAACCTCAAAGCAGTGCTTTGAGCAACCTGCGGCTAGTTTGCTCTTTGATTTTCATTGATTATTATTTTACCACATTTCATGGAAAAATGGAGAAAGTTTTCAGAAAAGCGAAAGAGAACCCGAAGGCTCTCTCGTTCTCTTTTATTCTACTGTTTCTTCCACAGTTTCAACGGCAGTATCCACAACTACTTCTGTTGTTTCTTCATTTCCTTCTTCCTCTACTGGAGGGTTAAGGTATTCTTCTTCGTTGACAGCATGTGGTTCAAGGTTACGGTAACGAGCCATACCAGTACCTGCTGGGATGATCTTACCGATGATAACATTTTCTTTAAGTCCAAGGAGATGGTCTTTCTTACCACGGATAGCTGCGTCAGTAAGGACACGAGTTGTTTCCTGGAAGGAAGCCGCTGACAAGAAACTGTTTGTTTCAAGTGAGGCTTTGGTAATTCCCATAAGAACTGGGCGACCTGTCGCTGGAACTCCACCTGCGATAAGAACATCTTTGTTGGCATCTGTAAAGTCATTGATATCCATGAGGGTACCCATGAGAAGATCTGTGTCACCTGGATCCATGACACGAACTTTACGGATCATTTGACGAACCATTACCTCGATGTGTTTGTCACCGATTTCTACCCCTTGGCTACGGTAAACTTTTTGTACTTCACCGAGAAGATAAGTTTCAACTGACAAGACATCACGGACTGCAAGGAGACGTTTGGGTTGGATAGAACCTTCTGTAAGAGCAGCACCACGCGCTACTTGGTCCCCAACTTCAACACGCATACGAGCTGTAAATGGAACGACGTATTCACCTTCGCCAGTTTCACCCTTAACAAAGACTTTCTTAGTACGAGTTGATGCATCTTCTTCGATAGCAGTAACTTGTCCTTTAACCTCTGTGATAACCGCTTCCCCTTTAGGATTGCGGGCTTCAAAGATTTCTTGGACACGAGGAAGACCCTGAGTGATATCGGTATTTGAGGCAACCCCACCCGTGTGGAAGGTACGCATTGTAAGCTGTGTACCAGGTTCCCCGATAGATTGGGCAGCGATTGTACCAACTGCTTCACCAACTTCAACCGCATCACCAGTCGCCAAGTTGATACCGTAACAATGACGGCAGACACCATGACGAGTGTTACATGTAAATACAGAGCGGATAGTCACTTCTTCCACACCAGCATTGACAATTTCACGCGCCTTATCTTCTGTAATCAACTCATTTGGACCGATAATCACTGCACCAGTTTCTGGATGTTTAACAGTTTTCTTAGTGTAACGACCATTGAGACGCTCTTCGAGAGACTCAATCATTTCTTTTCCTTCTGCGATAGAGCGGATCAAGAGACCACGATCTGTTCCACAGTCGTCCTCACGGATGATAACGTCTTGGGCAACGTCAACCAAACGACGAGTCAAGTAACCTGAGTCGGCTGTCTTAAGGGCCGTATCGGTCATACCTTTACGGGCACCGTGAGTTGAGAAGAACATTTCGAGTACTGACAAACCTTCGCGGAAGTTTGAAAGGATTGGCAATTCCATGATACGTCCGTTCGGAGCAGCCATTAGACCACGCATACCGGCAAGCTGTGAGAAGTTTGAGATATTACCACGGGCTCCAGAGTCCATCATCATAACGATTGGGTTCTTAGGATCTTGGTTGGCAATCAAACGTTTCTCTAGTTTTTCACGGGCAGCACGCCATTCAGCTGTAACGGCATTGTAACGCTCGTCGTCTGTAATCATACCACGACGGAATTGTTTTGTGATTTGTTCTACACGTTTGTGTGATTCTTCAATGATTTCAGCCTTGTCATCAACGACTGGGATATCGGCAATACCCACTGTCAATCCTGCAAGAGTTGAGTGGTGGTAACCGAGGTTCTTCATACGGTCAAGTAGGGCAGAAGTTTCTGTCGTACGGAAACGTTTGAAGATTTCAGCGATGATATTTCCAAGGTTTTTCTTCTTGAATGGAGGGTTGAGTTCAAGATTGCTGATAGCTTCCTTGATATCTCCACCAAGTGGCAAGAAATATTTAGCTGGAACGCCTTCTGTCAAGTTGGCATTGTTTGGTTCTTGCAAGTATGGTAGACCCTCTGGCATGATGTCGTTGAAGAGGATTTTACCAACTGTTGTAAGCAAGACCTTGTGTTTTTGCTCTTCTGTCCAAGGTTTGTTGAGGCTATCTGTTGCAATACCAACACGTGAGTGGAGGTGAACATAACCATTACGGTAAGCCATAACCGCTTCGTCACGGTCTTTGAAGACCATTCCTTCACCTTCACGACCAGCTTCTTCCATTGTCAAGTAGTAGTTACCCAAAACCATGTCCTGAGATGGAGTAACAACTGGTTTACCATCTTTCGGGTTCAAGATGTGCTCAGCAGCCAGCATCAAGATACGAGCTTCTGCTTGGGCTTCTTCTGAAAGCGGTACGTGGATGGCCATTTGGTCCCCGTCAAAGTCGGCATTGTAGGCTTCACAGACAAGTGGATGCAAGCGAAGGGCCTTACCATCAATCAAGACTGGCTCGAAAGCTTGGATACCCAAACGGTGAAGGGTCGGTGCGCGGTTCAAGAGCACTGGGTGTTCTTTGATCACTTCTTCAAGGATATCCCAGATACGCTCATCTCCGCGTTCGACCAAGCGTTTAGCAGCTTTGACGTTTTGCACGATATCACGAGCGACGATTTCACGCATCACGAATGGTTTAAAGAGCTCGATCGCCATTTCACGTGGCACACCACATTGGTACATCTTAAGCGTTGGACCAACGGCGATAACGGAACGTCCTGAGAAGTCAACACGTTTACCGAGCAAGTTTTGACGGAAGCGTCCTTGTTTACCTTTAAGCATATGGCTCAATGATTTCAATGGACGACTACCTGGTCCTGTGATTGGACGACCACGACGACCATTGTCAATCAAAGCGTCAACCGCTTCTTGAAGCATACGCTTCTCATTTTGAACGATGATACCTGGTGCATTCAACTCAAGCAAACGAGCCAAACGGTTGTTACGGTTGATAACACGGCGATAAAGGTCATTCAAGTCAGATGAGGCAAAACGGCCACCATCCAACTGCAACATTGGACGAAGATCTGGTGGAATAACCGGAAGGATGTTGAGAATCA
Organism: Streptococcus mitis; assembly: GCF_000960025.1. Lineage (GTDB taxonomy): Bacteria > Bacillota > Bacilli > Lactobacillales > Streptococcaceae > Streptococcus > Streptococcus mitis_DH. The sequence goes on from NZ_JYGQ01000004.1 coordinate 325,275, forward strand.
TCCATTCAGGTTTGTTTCCAGACTTGTAAAAGGCATCCAAAACATCCAAACGACGGATAGCTTTGACACGTTTTTGTCCAGTTGCTGTTTTCAACTCTTCTTTGAGTTCAGCAATTTCTTTTTCAAGATCTACTTGTTTTAAAAGGTCTTGGATGGCTTCGGCACCCATCTTGGCAACGAATGATCCATAGCCATACTCACGCAAGCGCTCACGGTATTCGCGCTCTGTCATGATAGACTTGTGCTCAAGTGGTGTATCCTTAGGATCAATCACCACATAAGCCGCAAAGTAGATAACTTCCTCGAGGGCACGAGGGCTCATATCAAGGGTCAAGCCCATACGGCTTGGAATCCCCTTGAAGTACCAGATGTGAGATACAGGAGCTTTCAACTCGATGTGCCCCATACGCTCACGACGAACTTTTGTACGCGTTACTTCAACCCCACAACGGTCACAAACAATCCCTCTATAACGAATGCGTTTGTACTTACCACAAGCACATTCCCAGTCTTTTGTAGGACCAAAGATAACTTCATCAAATAGTCCTTCACGTTCTGGTTTCAAGGTACGGTAATTGATTGTTTCAGGTTTTTTAACTTCTCCATAAGACCATGAACGGACTTTGCTTGGAGAAGCTAGGGTGATTTGCATACTTTTAAAACGATTTACATCAACCACTATTTCTTCCCTTTCTATTCTAAGTGAACTGCTTATTCTTATTCAGCAGCTTCTTCTGTTGCTTCCGCTTTTGTTGCTTTCTCAGCTTCTTCAGCTTCAAAGGCTGCTTTAGCCTCTTGTGCTGCTTTTTCGCGGGCTTTTTCAAGGTCATCTACGTGGATGACATCTTCGTCCATTCCTTCATCCAAGTCGCGAAGTTCCACTTCTTGGTCATCTTCGTCTAGGACACGCATGTCAAGACCAAGAGATTGCAATTCTTTGACAAGAACTCGGAAGGATTCTGGAACACCTGGTTTTGGAATTGGTTTTCCTTTTGTAATGGCTTCATAAGCTTTCAAACGTCCGTTGATATCGTCAGACTTGTAAGTCAAGATTTCTTGGAGGACATTTGAGGCACCGTAGGCTTCAAGAGCCCAAACCTCCATCTCACCGAAACGTTGTCCACCAAACTGAGCTTTACCTCCGAGTGGTTGTTGGGTAACGGTTGAGTAAGGTCCGACTGAACGCGCGTGCAATTTATCATCAACCATGTGGTGGAGTTTGATCATGTACATGACTCCGACAGAAACACGGTTATCAAATGGTTCACCAGTACGTCCATCGTAAAGGATCGTTTTGGCATCGCTATCCATACCTGCTTCTTTAACAGTTGACCAAAGGTCTTCAGAACTTGCTCCGTCAAAGACTGGTGTTGCGATGTGAATACCAAGAGTACGAGCAGCCATACCAAGGTGAAGCTCCATAACCTGACCGATATTCATACGTGATGGCACCCCAAGTGGGTTCAACATGATATCGACTGGAGTTCCATCTGGAAGGTAAGGCATGTCTTCTACAGGAACGATACGAGAGACAACCCCTTTATTTCCGTGACGTCCGGCCATCTTATCTCCGACCTTGATCTTACGTTTTTGAGCGATGTAGACGCGAACCAGCATATTAACACCTGATTGCAATTCATCTCCATTTGCACGTGTAAAGATCTTAACATCACGAACGACACCATCAGCACCGTGTGGTACACGAAGAGAAGTATCACGCACTTCACGAGATTTATCTCCGAAAATAGCGTGCAAGAGACGTTCTTCAGCTGAAAGGTCTTTCTCACCCTTAGGTGTTACTTTACCTACAAGGATATCACCTTCTTTAACCTCAGCACCGATACGGATAATACCCATTTCGTCAAGGTCTTTAAGGGCATCTTCACCAACGTTTGGAATTTCACGAGTGATTTCTTCAGGCCCAAGCTTTGTATCGCGTGTTTCTGATTCGTATTCTTCAAGGTGAACAGATGTGTAGACATCGTCTTTCACCAAGCGTTCGCTCATGATAACAGCATCCTCGAAGTTGTAACCTTCCCAAGTCATGTAGGCAACGATTGGGTTTTGTCCAAGCGCCATTTCTCCATTTTCCATAGAAGGTCCGTCAGCAATGAAATCGCCTTTTTCAACGACATCGCCAACTTTTACGAGAGTGCGTTGGTTGTAAGCAGTACCTGAGTTTGAACGACGGAATTTTTGGATGTGGTAAACGTCCAATGAACCATCTTCACGACGAACTTCTACCTTGTCAGCATCTGCATAGGTAACTTTGCCGTCATACTGAGCAATCACAGCAGCTCCTGAATCGTGGGCTGCTTGGTATTCCATACCAGTACCAACGTAAGGTGCTTTTGGATTAATCAATGGCACAGCCTGACGTTGCATGTTGGCTCCCATGAGGGCACGGTTGGAGTCATCGTTTTCCAAGAAAGGAATACATGCTGTCGCAACGGCAACTACCTGTTTTGGTGATACGTCCATGTAGTCAACAACATTAGCTGGATACTCTTGGTTGACCCCTTGGTGACGACCCATGACAACTTTCTCAGCAAATGTTCCATCTTCATTCAGACGAGAATTAGCCTGTGCTACAGTAAATTCATCTTCTTCATCGGCTGTCAACCAAACGATTTCGTTCGTAACAACACCTGTTTCACGGTCAACCTTACGGTATGGTGTTTGAACAAAACCATACTTGTTCAAATGTCCGTAAGATGACAAGTTATTAATCAAACCGATGTTAGGTCCTTCAGGTGTCTCGATTGGACACATACGGCCGTAGTGAGTGTAGTGCACGTCACGTACTTCATATCCAGCGCGGTCACGTGTCAAACCACCAGGCCCTAAGGCTGACAAACGGCGTTTGTGAGACAACTCAGAAAGTGGGTTGTGTTGGTCCATGAACTGTGACAACTGTGATGAACCAAAGAATTCTTTAACCGCAGCTGTTACAGGACGAATATTGATAATTTGTTGCGGTGTCAAGACTTCGTTATCTTGAACAGACATACGTTCACGGACATTACGTTCCATACGAGAAAGTCCAAGACGTACTTGGTTGGCAAGCAATTCACCAACCGCACGGATACGACGGTTTCCAAGGTGGTCAATATCATCTACACGGCCAAGTCCTTCAGCCAAGTTGAGGAAGTAACTCATCTCAGCAAGGATATCTGCAGGAGTGACGATACGAACCTTGTCATCTGGATTAGCATTACCGATGATCGTTACAACACGGTCTGGATCAGTTGGAGCAACAACCTTGAATTTTTGAAGAACAACTGGCTCAGTCACAACAGCTGCATCATTTGGAATGTAAACAATCTTGTTCAAATCACCATCCAAATAACTTTCAATGCTTTCAATCACACTACGAGTCATGATTGTTCCAGCTTCTACCAAGATTTCTCCTGTTTCAGAGTCTACCAATGGCTCAGCAATAGTTTGGTTAAGCAAACGTGTTTTAACATTGAGTTTTTTATTGATTTTGTAACGACCGACAGCTGCCAAGTCATAACGACGTGGGTCAAAGAAACGAGCTACAAGCAAGCTACGTGAGCTTTCAGCAGTCTTAGGCTCACCTGGACGAAGGCGTTCGTAAATTTCTTTCAAGGCTTCGTCTGTACGAGAGTCCATTGGGTTCTTGTGGATATCTTTTTCAACAGTGTTGCGAACCAATTCGCTATCACCAAAGATATCAAAGATTTCATCATCACCTGAGAAACCAAGCGCACGAACCAATGTCGTAAATGGAATCTTACGAGTACGGTCGATACGAGTGTAGGCGATATCTTTTGAGTCGCTTTCAAGTTCCAACCAAGCTCCACGGTTAGGGATAACAGTTGAACCGTAGCCCACTTTACCGTTTTTATCAACTTTATCGTTAAAGTAAACACCTGGTGAGCGGACCAACTGAGATACGATGATACGTTCACCACCATTGATGATGAAAGTACCCATTTCAGTCATGATTGGGAAATCACCAAAGAAAACTTCTTGGGTTTTGATTTCGCCTGTTTCTTTATTGATCAAGCGGAAGGTTACAAAAATTGGTGCTGAGTAGCTAGCATCGTGAATACGAGCTTCTTCTAGCGTATATTTTGGTTCCTTGATTTCATATCCAACAAATTCCAACTCCATTGTGTCTGTGAAGTTTGAAATTGGCAATACATCTTCAAACACTTCCTTCAGACCATGGTCTAGGAAATCTTTGAATGAGTCAGTTTGAATTTCAATCAAATTTGGTAAGTCAAGAACTTCTTTGATTCTTGAAAAACTACGACGGGTACGATGTTTCCCGTATTGAACGTCATGTCCTGCCAAGATGATTCTCCTTTGTAAATAAGTTCCAAGCCTTGTCAATCAGGCTTTTCTAATCGTCATATGGTTTTAAAAACCCCTATCACCGTGTCCTCTTGATGAATTTTCAGAATCTTTAAGTCTTTGTTACAAACACGCGAAATCCTGAAAAAAAGCACAAAAAGAGCAGCTAAATCTGACTTTTTCAGAAGATTTAACTGCTGTGAGCCTTGTCTGGACAATATTTCAGACAAAACCTACGACAAATGATTATTCATATTATACCCTATTTAGCTAGATTTTTCAAGGGGATTGACGAATTTTTGACAAAATCTTTTCCTATAAAAAATTAAATTCAATAATCGCTTTGCAAACTTCATTTTCAGCTTAGTAGTTCATAAAAATATGGTAAATTACGATTTTCCTATTTTATCATAGGCTGTTTTTCTTGACTTTACTAGGCTTTTCTTTTAATATATATGTATAAATATATATGGAGGTTTATGATGAATATCTTGCTGTCTAAAACTGAACAAGACTTGCTATTCTTATTGGAAGAATTAACCAAACGCCATGATTGGATAGAATTGTCCGTCTTGGCTGAGAAGCTGAATTTTTCAATAGAAAAATTGCAAGAACACCTTTTTAAGCTTGAGCAATTGTTTCCTAACCTCCTGCTTCAATCAAGAAAAAAAGGCATTCAATTGCAGTTTGACTTCCAAAACACCTTAGATCCCAGGATTGCGATTCTTAAACAATCTGAGACCTATTCTTTTTTGAACCAGTTATTTTTCAAAGAGGGGCAATCGCTTGAGCAAATATGTCAGGTACTTTCCACTAATCAAGAGCAGATTGAGGAAATCATTCATCGTATCAACACTAAACTTCCACAACACTATAGCGTCAACATCCAACTTTCTCCTTTAGTCTTGGAGGGAGCAGAAGAGGATATTCGTGCCTTTTATCTAGACTACTTTAGCCAAAGTTACAGTTTTCTGGATTGGCCCTTCCCTTCTATTTCTGAAGAATCACTCACTCACTTGATTCAGCTATTTTTGGACGCCCAACAAGTTTCACCCAACCTCAGTAGTTTACGACAAATCAAATATACTCTAGCTATCAATATGGAGCGCTTTAATAAGGGGCATTTGATTGAAAATCCTACTCCTCTTTTAACCAGTCACTACAGCACCCTCATGCAGATTACCCAGTTTGAACAAGATATCAAAAAGCTGGCTAAAAAACTTCATTTTGAACCGAAAAAGGAGACGCTAGAACAGCTATTTTCAAATCCAGTAAAGTCTCCTCAAATCATAAACAATCCTAGCAATGGAGCACTGGGTAATATTCATCATATCCAAAAATCTTATCGTTTATTGAGCCAAATTCTAGAAGAACTAGCTAAAGAATTTCACCTACAGATTGAAAATCGCGAGGAATTGATTTGGCTCCTCCACTACACTGCCCAATCTGATTTCTTTCATTTACTCAGTAACCAGTCTCTCGACAGACAGAAATCCCAAATTTTAAGCAGTTATCAAGTAGAATTTCCAAAACTATTTGAAGTAAGTCAACACAAATTCCAATCTTACCTGACTGAAATGGGGCTAGAAAATCACCCAAGTAAGCTACAAGAACTTGTCTACACCTTTTCTATCCAAGGGCAACGAATTTTAGTCCAATTACTTCAAAAACTTCCCAAAATACGTGTTTTAGTCATTAGTCATTTGGATAGTCATCACGCACAAAACCTTATCGACACCCTTGCTCACTACGGCAATAATCTCTATCTCTTTGATTCTTGGGAAGAATCTACGATTTCATTCTCAATTCTCAATCAAATTCCTCACGATATTATTATCACTACCTTTCCTGTCACCAACTCTCCTAAACCACTTATCTACAATCGTAACTTCTCTACTTCAGAATTATTTCATCACCTTCACCTTCTTGCTTCTCAAATTCATAAAGAAAGACTGGCTTAATCGTAACAAAATTTGTTGCGATTTTTTCTTTTATTTTAATTTTAGGAAAACGCTTGCATCTTATTTTACTAAGTGCTATACTGATGATAGAAATTTATTGATTGGAGAATCATTATGAGAAAAATACCATCTCAAACTGAGAAAAAAATGGTTTACAGCATCCGCTCCCTCAAAAATGGAACTGGTTCTGTCCTTATTGGAGCAAGCCTTATTCTGCTTGCCATGGCTACACCAACTATCTCAGCAAACGAAAATACACCAACCACTAACGAACCCAGCAACAGAAATACAACCTCCCTTACTCAACCTCTTACTGATGCAACAAACATCGCTGGCAAGAACGAAAGCGATTTTTCTTCACCTGATAGTGCAAACGCTTCCCTAGAGAAAAAAGAAGAAAAAGCTGCAACAGAGGTACCCACTCCTGCTACAACACCAGCCGATTCAGCCCCACAAACCGGACAAGATCGTTCAAGTGAACCAACTACTTCTACGAGTCCAGTAACGACTGAAACTAAGGCAGAAGAACCAATAGAAGACAACTACTTCCGTATCCATGTCAAAAAGCTTCCTGAAGAAAACAAGGATGCTCAAGGACTATGGACTTGGGACGATGTTGAAAAACCATCTGAAAACTGGCCTAACGGAGCCTTGTCCTTTAAGGATGCCAAAAAAGATGACTATGGCTACTACCTAGATGTCAAATTAAAGGGAGAACAAGCCAAGAAAATTAGCTTCCTCATCAATAATACAGCTGGGAAAAATCTAACCGGCGATAAATCGATAGAAAAACTGGCACCAAATATGAATGAGGCTTGGTTGGACCAAGAACACAAGGTTTTCTCTTACGAGCCACAACCTGCAGGAACTATTCGCGTCAACTACTACCGTACAGATGGCAACTATGACAAGAAATCTCTCTGGTACTGGGGAGATGTGAAAAATCCAAGTAGTGGTGAATGGCCTAACGGAACAGATTTTACGGCTACAGGCAAATATGGTCGCTATATCGATATTCCACTCAAAGATGCAGCTAAAGACCTTGGATTTTTATTACTAGACAGAAACAAACAAGGAGACGATGTGAAAATCCGTAAAGAAGATTATAAGTTCACAGATTTAAAAAATCATAGCCAAATTTTCCTAAAAGATGATGACGAAACCATCTACACCAACCCCTACTATGTGCACGATATCCGCATGACAGGAGCCCAACACGTAGGCACTTCTAGCATTGAGAGTAGTTTTTCAACACTTGTCGGTGCTAAAAAAGAGGATATCCTCAAACACTCCAACATCACTAATCACCTAGGAAATAAAGTAGCTATCACCGATGTTGCAATCGATGAAGCTGGTAAGAAAGTGACCTACAGTGGAGATTTCTCGGACACAAAACATCCTTATACCGTGAGCTACAACGCTGACCAATTCACTACCAAAACAAGCTGGCGTCTGAAAGATGAGACTTACAGTTATGATGGCAAACTTGGAGCTGACCTAAAAGAAGAAGGAAAACAAGTTGATTTAACCCTTTGGTCACCAAGTGCTGACAAGGTTTCTGTCGTTGTCTACGACAAGAATAACCCTGAAAAAGTGGTTGGAACTGTCGCTCTTGAAAAAGGGGAAAGAGGAACTTGGAAACAAACTCTAGATAGCACAAACAAACTCGGAATCACAGATTTCACTGGATACTATTATCAATACCAAATCGAACGTCAAGGTAAAACTGTTCTTGCACTCGATCCTTACGCTAAGTCCCTCGCTGCTTGGAATAGTGACGATGCTAAGATTGACGATGCCCATAAAGTGGCTAAAGCCGCCTTTGTAGATCCAGCCAAACTCGGACCTCAAGACTTGACTTATGGTAAGATTCACAATTTCAAGACTCGTGAAGATGCCGTTATCTACGAAGCTCATGTGCGTGACTTTACTTCAGATCCTGCCATTGCAAAAGACTTAACCAAACCATTTGGTACCTTTGAAGCATTTATTGAAAAACTAGACTATCTCAAAGACTTGGGTGTAACCCACATCCAGCTCCTTCCAGTCTTGTCTTACTACTTTGTCAATGAATTGAAAAACCATGAACGCTTGTCTGACTATGCTTCAAGCAACAGCAACTATAACTGGGGATATGATCCTCAAAACTACTTCTCCTTGACTGGTATGTATTCAAGCGATCCTAAAAATCCAGAAAAACGAATCGCAGAATTTAAAAACCTCATCAACGAGATCCACAAACGTGGTATGGGAGCTATCCTAGATGTAGTGTATAACCATACAGCCAAGGTCGATATCTTTGAAGATTTAGAGCCAAACTACTACCACTTTATGGATGCTGATGGGACACCTCGCACTAGCTTTGGTGGTGGACGCTTGGGGACAACCCACCATATGACCAAACGACTCCTAGTTGACTCTATCAAATATCTAGTTGATACCTACAAAGTGGATGGATTCCGCTTCGATATGATGGGAGACCATGATGCAGCTTCTATTGAAGAAGCGTACAAGGCCGCACGCGCCCTCAATCCACACTTAATCATGCTTGGTGAAGGTTGGAGAACCTATGCCGGTGATGAGAACATGCCTACTAAAGCTGCTGACCAAGATTGGATGAAACATACCGATACAGTCGCTGTCTTTTCAGATGACATTCGTAACAACCTCAAGTCTGGTTATCCAAACGAAGGTCAACCTGCCTTTATCACAGGTGGCAAGCGTGATATCAACACTATTTTTAAAAATCTCATTGCTCAGCCAACCAACTTTGAAGCTGATAGTCCTGGAGATGTTATCCAGTATATCGCAGCCCATGATAACTTGACCCTCTTTGACATCATTGCCCAGTCTATCAAAAAAGACCCAAGCAAGGCTGAAAACTATGCTGAAATTCATCGTCGTTTGCGACTTGGAAATCTCATGGTTTTGACAGCTCAAGGAACTCCATTTATTCACTCTGGTCAGGAATATGGTCGCACCAAACAATTCCGTGACCCAGCCTACAAGACTCCAGTAGCGGAGGATAAGGTTCCAAACAAATCTCACTTGTTGCGTGATAAGGATGGCAATCCATTTGACTATCCTTACTTCATCCATGACTCTTACGATTCGAGTGATGCTATTAACAAGTTTGACTGGACTAAGGCTACAGATAGAAAAGCATATCCTGAAAATGTCAAGAGCCGTGACTATATGAAAGGTTTGATTGCCCTTCGTCAATCTACAGATGCCTTCCGACTTAAGAGTCTCCAAGATATCAAAGACCGTGTCCACCTCATCACTGTTCCAGGCCAAAATGGTGTGGCAAAAGAGGACGTGGTAATTGGCTACCAAATCACTGCTCCAAACGGTGATATCTACGCAGTCTTTGTCAATGCGGATGAAAAAGCTCGCGAATTTAATTTGGGAACTGCCTTTGCCCACCTCAGAAATGCTGAAGTTTTGGCAGATGAAAACCAAGCAGGACCAGTAGGAATTGCCAACCCTAAAGGACTTGAGTGGACTGAAAAAGGCTTGAAATTAAATGCCCTTACAGCTACTGTTCTTCGAGTCTCTCAAGGTGGTGCCATCGTTGCCCCAGCTGTGGAAGAAAAACCAGAATTTGACCTTTCTAGCTTAAAACAAGAACAAGGGCAATATAATATCCAAGACAATATTCCAAACCGAGTAGTCAAACCGGAACAGCAAACTCCAGCTCCACAAACTAAACCTGATTCTGCAAAACCAGATGCAAAAGTAGCCGATGCGGAAAATAAACCTAGCCAAGCTACAACTGATTCACAAACTTCACAACCAACACAAGAAGCACAAGCATCATCTGTAAAAGAGGCGGTTCAAAACGAATCGGTAGAAAACTCTAGCAAGGAAAATAAACCTGCCCCCCTAGCTAAACAAGCTGAACTTCCAAATACAGGAACCAAAAACGATCACAAACTCCTGTTTGCAGGAATTAGTCTCCTCACCCTTCTAGGTCTCGGTTTCTTACTAAAAAACAAAAAAGAGAACTAAACTAGCCCTCCTATAGAACAATCCCCCAAGCCTTAACGCTCGGGGGATTGATTTTTGCCCTGATAAGCCTATCTATCAAATCATATATTCTACACTATAGGTCGCATCCGAAAGAATTCGTGCCAAAAATTGCTTGGTTCGTTCTTCCTGTGGGCGACTAAAGAAATCATGGGCATTATTTTCTTCAACAATTTTCCCGCCATCCATAAAAATGACATGATTGGCTACATCTCTAGCAAAACCCATCTCATGTGTCACTACTACCATAGTAACTCCTTCTTTAGCTAACTGTTTTAAAACATCTAAAACATCCCCTACCAACTCTGGATCCAAGGCTGACGTTGGCTCATCTAATAAAATGACCTCTGGTTTCACAGCGATGGCACGCGCAATGCCGATTCGTTGTTGCTGGCCTCCAGAAAGCTGAGAGGGATAGTAATCTTTATAAGCTAGTAAACCAACTTTTTCTAAGGCAGCTTCCGCACGTTTGGTTGCTTCTTCCTTAGGAATTTTTCGCGCAATAATCAAGCCCTCCAAAATATTTTCCAAGGCCGTTTTATTAGCAAATAAATTATAATGTTGAAAAACAAAGGCAGTCTTCTGGCGAATTTCTAAAATATCTTTTTTGGTCAATTTGCCAAGATCGTATTCTTTATCAGCAAGCTTCAAAGAGCCACTATCGGCTTTTTCTAAATGATTGAGACATCTGAGAAAAGTCGTTTTACCTGATCCAGATGGCCCCAATATTACAACCACATCCCCTTGGTTGACCTTGAGATTAACATCTTCTAGGACTTGTCTGTCTCCAAATTTTTTTGCAACATGTTCTACTTGTAACATTGTCTCCTCCTATGCTAAACCTGTACGGGGCACCACTTGTCCCTGTTCTCTTCGAATATAGCGTTTCTCTAAGATTGAAAAGCCCCATTGAATCAATCCGCAAATAAGAATGTACTGTAAAAAGATCACAAAATAGGATTCAAAATACTGATAACCATAAGATGCTTCAACACGGGCAATAGCTGTAATATCCTTAATGGTCATCACAAAGACCAAAGAGGTTCCTTTTACAATATTTATAACTAGATTAGCCAGATTGGGCAGGGCTGATCGCAAGGCCTGTGGAAAAATAATCCTCACATAAGCTTGACTAGTGGTTAAGCCAATCGCTTGTGCAGCTTCTAATTGTCCCTTATCCACAGTCAAAATAGCCGAACGTAAGATTTCTGATAAACTACCTGTCGTCATCAAACTATAGATAATAAAAGCATAATAGATCGGATTGAGTTTAAAGATATCAACATCACTTCCTATGCTTTTGAGAAATTGATTGAGCAAACTCGGAAACAAACTATAAAAGAAAAGAATCAGCAAAATCGGAGGTGTTGCTCTTATAAAAGCTAGATACACGAGAGAGAAAGTTCGAACACCTTTGACTTTATATATTTGTCCCAGAGCTAAAAACAAGGCTGGTAGAAAACTTAAGACCATGGCTACAATCATGATAATCAAGGTGGTCGGTACCCCTTTTAAGGTCTCTAAAAAGGTTTTTGCAATATAGTCTAAATCCATATCCTATCTCCCTTTCGTTTCCAAAGATTTTTCTAACAAGCGACTCAAGAAGGAAACAGCCAAGGCTACACCCCAATAAAGAATGGCAACCGCTGTATAGGTTTCAAGAGAGTAATTCCCCAAATTACGACTGATTAAGAGATTCCCAGCCCCCATGACATCTACAAAACCAATCGTATATGCTAGGGCAGCATCCCGCATCAAATTTAGAATAGCGGTCGTCATATTTGGAAGAGCCACTTGAAAAGCCTGAGGAAAAATGATTCTCCAAAATGTCTGACTGGGTGTCAGACCAATACTGACTCCAGCCTCCATCTGACCTTTGGGGATTGCCTGATAAGACGCCTTAAATACTTCTGCAATGATAGCCGCAAATAGCAAGACCATGGTGAATAAGACGAAGACCGTCTTAGACCAGTTGTTGATATCTAAATTCAGCCACCATTTTAAAAATTCAGGTAAACCATAAAAAACTAAAAACAGTAAGACAATGGGGGGAGTACAGCGAAGAGTGAAAATATAGCCCTTAGAAAGACCTGCAAAAGTCTTATCTTCTCCCACTTGAGCCCAAGCCAATAAGCCACCGAAAAGGGAACCAAGAATTGTAGTAAAAAAGAGAATGGACAAGGTCATAGGAAGAGCCTGCCATAAGGTGGGTAAAAATTGGAACACTCTTGAAAAATCATATGAAACCATGTAAACCTCTTTCTAACATGCCTGCTTGCTTATCTAATCTTTATCAACGTAACTAAAGACATCTTCTTTAAAGTATTTTTGAGAAAGTTTAGCTAGAGTGCCGTCTTCTTTTAATTCTTTAATAGCTTTTTCATACTCTTTAGCAAACTTCTCGCCCTTTTCATCACGGTGAATCAATGGATAGGTTGGGATTCCTTTATAAGGGAACCAGCTAAGTTTGTCCGCATATTGGTGGTAAGAACCATCCTCTGCTGTCACTGCTTTTTCAAAAGACAACTTGATATCAAAGAAGGCATCGTAACGTCCTTCTAAAACCCAAGCATAAGCATCTGCCACCTTGAATGATTCAGCAGCTGTCAACTCAATTGGTGTATCCTTGTGTTTCTCATTATAGCTGTTAATTACATTCCACTGGGCATTTTGAGGAGAGATGGGTACTAATTTACCTTTGTTTTTGGCAAAATCATCAATATTCTTATATTTGGCTTCATCTTCTTTTCTAACAGTAAAACCAATAATGCTGGCTCCTACTGGCTCAGATGGAATAATGAATTTCTTAGCCCGTTCATCTGTATACCAAGCACCTTTAGTTCCAATATCGTACTTGCCAGACTCAAGTCCAATCAAGAGATCATCATCACTAGTTCCAGTATACTCAAATTTATAATCTGCTAATTTCTCATCAACTGCCTTTAAAACAGCGACTTCATAACCATCTGATTCCCCTTTTTCGTCAATAAAATCATAAGGGACATAGTTTTGAGTATGGGCAACTTTTAAAGTTGTTACTTGTCCAGATGAAGCTGCATCTGCACCTTTAGCAGATGCTCCCGCCAAAGTTCTACCAACAATCGTTGCTCCAAGAACTGCCACAACTGCAACTCCACCAATAATCCATGTTTTCTTACTCATATTCTTCTCCTTTGTTTAGCCAATGCCTCTCTCACCCACTGGATACGCTCCACTGCAATATCACTCGGAATGGTACAATCTGCTCCAAGTATGAAGCCCTCTTTTCCTGTTTCTTCTACCAATCGTTTGGTTTCAGCTTGAATTTCTTCCTTACTGCCTCGATAAAGAAGGCCATCTTTACCGTTTTCAAATCCTCCCAGAACAGCACGACCCTTGAAAATCTCACGACCTTCTTTTAGGCTAATTCCTTCTGGACCAACTGCCCAGTTAAAAACATGAGCTGGATAGTCGGCAAAGATATGAATATCGTTTCGAGCTCCTTCATAGCCACAGATATGAAGGATATTTACCCCACCAACCGACTTAGCCGCTTTTAAAACAGTCAGTTCACTCGGTGCAATAATCTCCTGATAGGCTTCAGCAGAAACACGCGCATCCTGAATACTTTGCACACTGAGATAAATACCGTCTGCTCCTGCATCTTTAATAATAGCTTGACTCAAGCTAGCGATATCTTGCGCAATCACATCAAGGACTTTTTTCAATTTCTGAGAATCTTGAACTAAGAAATCTGCAATGAGATCATCTCCACCAGACACTTCTCCAAGTAACCATTTGAGGTAGGTCACAGGCGCAAAAATATTGTAAATAGCAACAATGTCCTCCGTAAACTCCTGCTTAATCTTCTTCACTAATTCTACCTGCTCTCTAATCCACGGATGATCTTCACCCAGAGGTTGAATCTCCGCCAGCTCTTGGAGTGACTTCCCTTTGGCAATAACTGGATTTGGATAAGCAAAATAGCCATCACTCATCAACTTGATAAAGTCTGGATTTAGTTCACGGATAAATTGTTTGTGACCTTGTATGTTCTTTTCAATAATCACAGGATTGGAAAATCCCTTTAACCATTCCTCTTCTGATGTAAAGTGGTGCCAAAAACCTACAGGTACACGGTCAACCACTTCTCCTCTAAATGCTTTTAAAACCCATTCTCTTTTTTCTGACATCTTTATTCTCCATTTCTTTCTTTTTCAACTAATAAAACACTGGCAATATCATTTATTTGAATAAAGGGAAGACTTCCTTTCTGAAAATCCTGAATACCGTGACATCTTGGACCTTCCTTACAATTCAGTCCCTTTGTAAGACTGATCGCAAGTAAGATGACAAAGCCGAGGGCCATCCCTACCAATAGCCACTTTTTTCTTTTCATAAGGTCCTCCTATTCTAAAATAGCAGCCTGACGAATCCAGTCCAATCTTTCTAATTCAAAGTCATCTGGAACTGTGCAATCCGCTCCAAGAAGGACCCCTCTAGTCCCAGCTTCAGCCAACAATCGTTTGGTTTCCTCTTGTAGTTTAGCCTTACTACCTCCATAAAGCATGCTCTGCTTCCCATTTTCAAAACCACCCAAGACCGCTTTGCCATGAAATAGCTCCTGACCTTGAGGTAAACTGACTGCTTCATGGTGGGTTGCCCAATTGAAAACCTGGGCTGGATAATCTTTGAAAATAGTCACATTGTTACTGGCACCTTGGAAACCGCAGATATGCAGGATATTTACCCCACCTACCTGATTGGCAGCTTCTAAAACCTTTATGTTGCTTGGCTTGATATAGGTCTGATACAATTCTGCTGTGATGCGCTCATCCTGAATTTCTTGTGTACTGAGATAGATTCCATCTGCTCCACTATCCTGAATGATTTTTTTAGTTAGGATAGCGATATCCTCTGCTATCACATCTAAAATTTCACTGAATAACTCTGGATTTTCAAGAAAAATATCTGCAACCTCCTTATCACCTCTAGAAGTCTCTGTACGAAACCACCTTTTCAGGTAGGAAATTGGAGAAAAGATATTGTAGAATGAAGCAATGTCCTCAGTGAAGGTTGCTCGAATAGCTTGTACCACTTCTACTTGTTGCTGAATCCAAGGATGGTTTTCACCAATCGACTCAATAGAAGCCAGCTCCTGAATACTTGAAACCAAAGGACTGTAGACATTACTTGGATAAATAAAAAATCCGTCACTCATCATTTTGACAAAATCAGGATGAATTCTTTCAACGTACTTCCGATGTCCCTCTACACTTTTTTGAAAGATACGTGGGTTATTTAAACCTTGCCCTTTTTCCTCCAGTGTTACAAAATGAAACCAAAAGCCTACAGGAACTCGTTCCACCTCTTCTCCTCGGATGGCTTTAAAAACTAGCTCTCTTTTACTTGTCATACTTTTCTCCTTCCATTTGGATTGAAACCATCTTACCACTCCTTTTGACCTTTTCCCAATATATATTGACTATCGACTTGATTGAGATTGTTTATATCAATAGAGAAAAAAACCTCTGGAAAGCTTGATTTTACTAGCTTTTCAGAGATTCTTTTCTGTTTATTGCTTTTTTAAAATAGTTGTTATATAGATTTTTTATCAGCCTGATTAGGATTTTTTATTAGGCCTCTTTCATGGCAAAATAATCCCATACTTTGGGTGCCACTTGCATTCCGAATAGTTCAATAGCTCTCAGAACCTGGTCATGGGGCATGGAACCAAGCGGTAGATGGAGCATGAAGCGGTCCAAACCTAAGTCTTCAATCATACGAATCAATTTTTCGGCCACCTGATCTGGATTGCCCACAAACATAGCACCATTTGGCCCAACTTGCTCCAAATATTGTTCATAACGTAATTCCTGCCAGTGTGGACGGTCTTTGGAAATAGCATCCACTACTTGCTTGGTCGGGTGGAAATAATCTTTTACCGCCTGCTCGCCATCTTCAGCAATCCAACCCCAAGAATGGGCTCCAACCTTTAGTTCATGACTGGCATGCCCCGCTTCGCTCCCAATCTCACGATAAGCCTGAATCAACTTTTTAAAATAACGCGGATTGCCACCAATAATAGCATAGACAATCGGTAAGCCTGCCTGAGCAATCTTCACTGTTGATTCAACATGACAACCTGTCGCTATCCACAAGGACAATTTTTCCTGAACTGGACGAGGATAGACTTCTTTGCCAGAAATCGTTTGGGTCAATTGACCTTGCCAGTTTAGCTTGGTCTTTTCATTGACTAACTGAAGCAAGTCTAATTTCTCATCAAAGAGGGCTTCGTAGTCTTTCAAGTCATAGCCAAACAAGGGAAATGATTCCGTGAAAGAGCCCCTTCCAGCCATAATCTCCGCACGTCCATTTGACAAAGCATCGATAGTGGCATACTGTTGGAACAAACGAATCGGGTCCATGCTCGAGAGAATGCTGACTGCACTGGTCAAACGGATTTTCTTGGTATTGACTGCCCCAGCTGCCAGGACAATCTCTGGAGCTGATACTGCAAAATCTGCTCGATGGTGCTCACCAATACCATACACATCCAAACCAACCTTATCAGCCAGCTCAATCTCTGCCACCAACTGACGAATGCGTTCGGTATGACTGTAAGTTTGCCCAGTCCCTTCAAGCTCCGTTGTTTCCCCAAATGTTGAAATTCCCAATTCTACCACAGTAATTCTCCTTGTCTATTTCGGTCCTTCATTTTGACAAATTATTCTAACACTCAATGAAAATCAAAGAGCAAACTAGGAAGCTAGCCGCAGGCTGTACTTAAGTACGGCAAGGTGAAGCTGACGTGGTTTGAATTTGATTTTCGAAGAGTATAACACGAATCTTGAGTACAAGCAACCCATTTGCTCACAAGAAAAAGCCTAGATAACTAGACTTTTTTAGCTTATTCTACCGTTACTGACTTAGCAAGGTTACGTGGTTTATCCACATCAAGCCCACGGTGGAGGGTTGCAAAGTAAGCGACTAATTGCGTTGGTACAACCATTGAGATTGGTGAGAGGTAAGGGTGTACGGTCGTAAGGACGATATCATCTGTCTCTTTAGCAACATTTTCTTCTGCGATAGTGAGGACTTTGGCACCACGGGCTGCCACCTCTTGGATATTTCCACGAGTGTGGTTGGCAAGGACTGGATCTGACAAGAGGGCTAAGACAGGCGTTCCTTCTTCAATCAAGGCAATAGTTCCATGCTTGAGTTCTCCTGCCGCAAAGCCTTCACATTGGATGTAAGAAATCTCTTTGAGTTTAAGGCTTGCTTCCATAGCTACGTAGTAATCTTGACCACGCCCAATATAAAAGGCGTTGCGAGTTGTTTCAAGAAGCTCACGAACCTTGGCTTCAATGGTTTCTTTCTCTGAAAGAGTTGATTCGATAGACTGAGCTACGATTGACAACTCATGAACCAAATCAAAGGCTTTCGCTTTGGCATTTCCATTTGCTTCTCCGACTGCTTTTGCTAGGAAGGCAAGGGCTGCGATTTGTGCTGTATAGGCTTTAGTGGATGCCACGGCAATTTCAGGACCTGCATGAAGGAGCATGGTATGGTTGGCTTCACGTGAAAGGGTTGAACCTGGGACATTTGTCACTGTCAAACTTGGGATTCCCATTTCATTAGCCTTGACCAAAACCTGACGGCTATCCGCTGTTTCACCAGATTGGCTGATAAAAATGAAGAGTGGTTTCTTGCTGAGAAGCGGCATACCGTAGCCCCACTCAGAAGAGATTCCAAGTTCAACTGGTGTATCCGTCAATTCTTCCAACATTTTCTTAGAAGCAAATCCTGCGTGGTAAGATGTCCCAGCTGCAAGGATGTAGATACGGTCTGCGTCTTGAACAGCCTGGATGATAGCTGGGTCTACGACAACTTGACCAGCCTCATCTGTGTAGGCTTGGATGAGTTTACGCATAACCGTTGGTTGCTCATCGATTTCCTTAAGCATGTAGTAAGGGTAAGTTCCCTTACCGATATCAGACAAGTCAAGTTCCGCAGTATAGCTAGCACGTTCACGACTGTTGCCATCATAGTCTTGAACTTCCACACTATCAGCCTTGACGATTACCAACTCTTGGTCATGAATTTCCATGTATTGGTTGGTTTCACGAATCATAGCCATAGCATCTGAGCAGACCATGTTATATCCTTCCCCAAGACCAATCAAAAGTGGTGATTTATTCTTAGCTACGTAGATAACTTCAGGATCTTGTGAGTCAACCAAGGCAAAGGCATAAGAACCACGGATGATGTGAAGAGCTTTTTTGAAGGCTTCAAGAACTGACAAGCTATCTTCTTCTGCAAATTTTCCAATCAAGTGAACGGCGATTTCCGTATCTGTTTGCCCTTTGAAGTGGTGACCTGCAAGGTATTCTTCCTTGATTTCAAGGTAGTTCTCAATCACCCCATTGTGCACCAAAACAAAACGTTCTGTCTCAGAGCGGTGTGGGTGAGCATTGTCTTCCGTTGGTTTCCCGTGAGTCGCCCAACGAGTATGTCCGATACCAGTTGTTCCCTCAACACCAGCTGTCTTGGCAGACAATTCTGCTATACGACCAACAGCCTTGACTAGATGGTTTTCAGCACCACCTAGAACAAAAATCCCCGCAGAATCATAGCCACGGTATTCGAGCTTTTCAAGTCCTTGAATCAAAATATCAGTTGCATTTGTGTTCCCAACAACACCAACAATTCCACACATAGTATATACGACACAGACCAGCTGTGCTTTCTCCTTAAAATTGGTATAGTCTAATTCCTCTTTTATAGAATCAGCAAAAACAGTATATACTTGTTTCTTTCACTTGTCAAGAGTAAAAATTGGTATAGTTCATATCAACTTCTTATAAATAAAAAACTCTGACCAATTAGGATAATCAGTCAGAGTCCTTTTTAAAATCCATTATTATCGCTTAATTCCTTGAACCAATGCCCTGATTTTTTCAGACGACGTTCTTGCGTTTCCAAGTCTAATTCGACCAAACCATAGCGATTTTTATAACTGTTGAGCCATGACCAGCAGTCAACAAAGGTCCAAATCAAGTAGCCCTTACAGTTGGCTCCATCTTCAATGGCACGGTGCAGTTCACGAAGATGACCTTTTACAAAGTCAATACGGTAATCATCTTGAATCATTCCATCTTGACGGAATTTTTCTTCCCCTTCAACACCCATGCCATTCTCAGTCAACATCCACTCGATATTGCCATAATTTTCCTTGATATTTTGGGCAATATCATAAATCCCTTGCTCATAAATCTCCCAGCCACGATGAGGATTGATTTTACGTCCAGGCATCACATAAGGCTCGTAAAAATGTTCTGGTAAGAGTGGACTCTCTGGATGCTTAGCAAATCGAGGCGCCATAACACGCAAAGGTTGATAGTAGTTGACACCAAGGAAGTCCACTGTATTGTCACGAATGAGCTTCAACTCCTCCTCTGTAGCATCAGGCAAGAGACCGTATTCATGTAAGATTTCTACCAACTCCTGTGGATAAGTCCCCAAAACAGACGGATCTAAGAAAGATTGGGCCTGAAAAAGATCCGCAATGCGAGCAGCCTTGACATCAGCAGGATGCTGGCTACGTGGATAAGCCGGTGTCAAGTTGAGGACAATCCCAATCTTGGAATCAGGCAAGAGTTCATGACAGGCCTTAACCGCCCGACTGCTGGCCAATTGTGTATGATAAGCTACTTTAACGGCTGCCTCTGCATCCACCTTATGTGGATAATGGGCATCGTAAAAATATCCAAATTCTACTGGAACAATTGGCTCGTTAAAGGTAATCCATTGATCCACTAAATCTCCATAAGTCTCAAAACAAAAACGAGCATAGTCTTCATAGGCTGAGACAGTCGCCTTATTTTCCCAACCATCACCATCCTCTTGAAGGACAAAAGGCAAATCAAAATGATAAAGATTGACTAAAAGACGAATCCCTTTGGCCTTAATAGCCTCAAAAACCTTACGGTAAAAATCTACACCCTGATAATTGACTTTTCCACTCCCTTGTGGAAAAATCCGTGACCACTGAATAGAAGTTCGAAAGGCCGTGTGACCAGTTTCTAACAAGAGCTCGATATCCTGTTCCCAGTTTTCATAAAAAGTCGATGTCTTATCTGGACCAATTCCATTATAGTAACGATTTGGCTCCACTTGGTACCAATAATCCCAGAGATTATCTCCCTTACCGTCACCAGCTACACGTCCTTCTGTTTGTGGTCCAGAAGTAGAGGATCCCCAGACAAAATCCTTTGGAAATCTTAGCATACATTTACCTCTTTATCTACTCATTTTTCCTATTATACAGAAAAAACAAGGTAAAAACTAGTTACATTTTTTCCTTGTTTTTCTTCTGATTATAGTTTTTATTTCTTGCTAAGGATTTCAAGCGTTTCAAGCACGTTATCTGCATGAACTTCGATGGTATCACCAGTCGCTTTAATCTTCACTTCTACGATGCCATCGGCTGCTTTTTTACCAACAGTGATACGGATTGGCAATCCAATCAAGTCGCTATCACTGAATTTCACTCCAACACGTTCGTTACGGTCATCCGTCAAGACTTCGTAACCAGCTCCCATCAAGCTTGCCTCAAGCTTTTCTGTCAAAGTCTGGGCTTCTTCATCCTTAACATTGACAGTGATCAAGTGCACATCAAATGGTGCCAATTCTTTAGGGAAGTTGATTCCCCAAGCGTAACGGTATTCACCTTTTGGCGTTTTGTTAACAAAGAGGCGAGCGTGTTGCTCCATCACTGCTGAAAGGAGACGACTGACACCGATACCGTAACATCCCATGATAATTGGCACAGCACGGCCATTTTCATCCAAAACATCTGCTCCCATGCTTGCTGAATAGCGAGTGCCGAGTTTGAAGATGTGACCAATTTCGATACCACGCGCAAAGTTAAGGACTCCTTGCCCGTCTGGGGAAATTTCACCCTCACGAACTTCACGTATATCCACATATTCTGCAGTAAAATCACGACCTGGGTTCACACCAGTCAAGTGGTAGCCATCTTCGTTAGCACCGACAACTGCATTGTGAACATCTTGCACCTTACGGTCTGCAATGATTTTAACATTCTCTGGCAAACCAACTGGTCCAAGTGAACCAAATCCTGCTTGAACAACACTTGCTACTTCTTCTTCGCTAGCAACGTCGAAGAAGTCTGCTCCCAAATGGTTTTTCAACTTGACTTCGTTGAGTTGGTCATTCCCAACTAGAAGGGCTGCAACAAGCTCACCATCTGCCTTGTAGAAGAGGGTTTTGATCGTTTGTTCTTCTGGGACGTTTAGGAAGGTTGCCACTTCATCAATTGATTTAACATCTGGTGTTGCAACACGAGTTACTTCTTCTTCAGCGACAACACGGTTGCTTGGTTTGTACTCGTTTGTTGCCATTTCCAAGTTAGCCGCATAGCTAGACTCACTTGAGTAAGCAATGGTATCCTCACCAGAAACCATCCATTTAAGCAATTCTGCCTTGATTTCTTCTTGCACTTCTGCAGGAATTTCATCAAATGAGGCAACTGACTTGTCCAAGACAACCCAGCGGTCAAGGTCTGTACGAGCAGGTGTAATGGCCATAAATTCTTGGCTATCCTTACCACCCATGGCTCCACCGTCACCAATGATAGCCTTGAAGTCTAAACCACTACGAGTGAAAATACGCTCATAAGCAGCCTTGTACTCATCGTAAACACTGTCCAAGCTATCATAGTTAGCGTGAAAGCTGTAAGCATCCTTCATGATGAACTCACGTGTACGGAGTAGTCCATTACGTGGGCGTTTTTCATCACGATACTTAGGCTGGATTTGATAAAGGTTAAGCGGCAATTGCTTGTAAGACTTAACAGAATCACGGACAATAGCTGTAAAGGTTTCTTCGTGAGTTGGACCTAGGATAAAGTCTGATTTTTCACGGTTTTTTAGTTTGTAAAGGTCTTCACCATAAGTTTCATAACGACCTGATTCGCGCCACAACTCTGCACTAAGAAGGGCAGGAGCCAACATCTCAACGGCACCAATCTTGTCGAATTCTTGGCGCATGATGTTTTTAGCTTTTTCAATCACACGGTTAGCAAGTGGTAGGTAAGAATAAACGCCTGCTGAAACTTGGCGAACATAACCAGCTCGCAACATAAGAGCGTGGCTGATAACTTGAGCATCGCTTGGCATTTCGCGAAGCGTTGGGATAGGCATTTTACTTTGTTTCATAATATTCCTCGATTATCTAAAAAAGAGTCGCATGATGTCATTCCAGGTCACAGCAATCATCAAGACAACCATGATGACCACTCCGGCCAAGGTGACATAGGTTTCAATTTCTTGTTTCAATGGTTTGCGGCGGATAGCTTCTAGGATATTGAGCAAAATCTTACCACCATCCAGAGCTGGAATCGGAATCAGATTAAAAATCCCAATATTGATAGAAATCATTGCCAAGAAGTACAAGACATTCTCAATTCCATTTTTAGCAGCATCACTACTTGCCTTAAAGATGGCAACAGGACCACCTAGCTTGTTCAAATCCGGTTGGAAAATCAGATTTTTCAGGGCTGAGAGAATTCGGAGAGCTGAGTCAGCAGCAGTTGTAAAACCACCTACAAACATGGATAGAAAATCTGACTTAATCCCCGGTTGAACACCTAGAAGGTAACGACCTTGATTTTCTTCTGGGGTAACCGTTACTTGTTTGTCACTACCATTTTCAGAAATAGTCACATCCAAGGTCGGGGCCGTCTTATCTTTGGTTTCTGATTCCACAGCCTGAATCAAACTTTCCCAGTTGCTAATCTCATGTGAGCCGATCTTGGTAATCTGAGCTGTTTCTGGCACTCCCACCTTAGCCAAGGCCCCTTGAGGCATGACATGGAACTGATTGGTATCAACATCTCTGACGCCACCCTGCATGAAGATTAAAATCCAAAAAACAACGACACCTAAGATAAAGTTGTTCATAGGACCTGCAAAGTTGGTAATCAGTTTCCCCCAGATAGTCGCATTTTGATATTGCACATCTAAAGGTGCAATCCGAACCTCAGTTCCATCTGCTTCCACAACCGTTGCATCGTGATCTACTGCAAATGTTTTTTCTTCTTCCAGAACCAAGCCCTTGATAAAGAGCTTGTCTTCAAAGTCAAACTGGGTCACCTGCATAGGAAGAGCTGTCTGATCCAATTTTTTACCTGAGAGATTGATGCGTTTAACCTTACCATCATCAGTAAGGGTCAAACTGACAGGAGTTCCTGTCTTAATTTCAGTTGTATCATCACCCCAACCGGCCATGCGAACATAGCCACCCAGAGGCAAGATTCGAATGGTATAGGCCGTCCCATCCTTGCCAATATGAGCAAAGATCTTAGGTCCCATGCCAATGGCAAATTCACGCACTAGAATCCCTGATTTCTTGGCAAAGTAGAAGTGTCCGAACTCGTGCACCACTACAATAATCCCAAAAACCAGAATAAAGGTTAAAATTCCGAGCATAGTATTTCCTCCGTCTTTTGATTAAAAGAGCCCAAATAGGTGCATGATTGGAAATACAAGCAACATACTATCGAAGCGATCCAAAACACCACCATGTCCAGGGATAAATTTCCCAGAATCCTTAACACCAAAGTGACGCTTAATCGAACTTTCTAGTAAGTCACCAAATTGTCCAGCAATGCTAAAGAAAATAGCAAAGACTGACATCTTGTAAATTCCATACGGAAGAGCAACTGTACTGTCAAACATCATAAAGATGATGGTTACTAAAATAGCACCTAAAATACCACCCAAGGCACCCTCAAAGGTTTTATTTGGAGAAACTGTCGGAGCCAGTTTCCGTTTCCCAAAGTTCATCCCAGCAAGATAGGCACCACTGTCTGTCGCCCAGACGATACACAAGGCCAATAGAGCCTTATCTAAACCTGCAACGCGAGCATCTAGTAAAGCATTAAATCCAAAGCCTACGTAGAAACTCATAGCAAGCGGGAAAACAGCATCCTCAATCGTATAAGACTTGCTAAAAACAGTCGTTCCTAACATGATTGAAATCAAAACACTATAGGCAACCACATTCCCATCAACTGGTAAAAAAGTCAGATAATTCTCCAAGGGAATGGTCAAAGCAAAGGTTGCAAAGAGGGTTAAGAGGCCCTCCATCGTCATGGTC
This sequence comes from Streptococcus mitis, assembly GCF_000960025.1. Lineage (GTDB taxonomy): Bacteria > Bacillota > Bacilli > Lactobacillales > Streptococcaceae > Streptococcus > Streptococcus mitis_DH. The sequence continues at coordinate 349,751 of NZ_JYGQ01000004.1, forward strand.
TCTAGACCTCTCATCTTCAAAAGTTCATGCATGGCTAGCATGGCTATGATTCCAATTGCTATCTGAAGCAAGAGTCCCCCAATCATTAAAATTGGTAGGAAAATAGCCAGGGCAATCCCTGCAAACAAGGTTCTTTTCTGTAAATCCTGTGTCATATTTCCTCCTAAACTCCTCCAAATCGGCGATGACGACGATTGTAGGCAAGAATGGCTTCCTGTAAGGCCGCCTCGTCAAAATCAGGCCACAAGGTATCCGTAAAATAGAGCTCACTGTAGGCTCCCTGCCATAGAAGGAAATTGCTCAAACGCAATTCTCCACTAGTACGGATAATCAAGTCTGGATCTCGTAAGTCCTTAGGTAAATGCTGGGTAAAAAGATAATTACCAATCAATTCCTCTGTGATGTCGCCTGGGTTGATTTTGGCATCTAACACATCCTGGGAAATCAATTTAAGAGCTTGTGTAATCTCAGCACGTCCACCATAGTTGAGGGCAAAATTAAGAATCAAACCGGTGTTGTTCTTAGTCAATTCCTCAGCCTTAGTCAGAGCTTCAAAGGTTTGCTTAGGTAGGCGGTCCGTTTCCCCAATCATTTGAATCTTAACATTATTGGCATGCAATTCCGGGACATAATTGTCATAAAACTCTACTGGCAAGTTCATGATAAACTTGACTTCCTGATCTGGACGGGTCCAATTTTCCGTAGAAAAAGCATAGACCGTAATCACCTTAACGCCTAGTTTGTTGGCTGCCTTGGTCACAGTTTGCAATGCTTCCATGCCCGCCTTATGTCCGAAGACTCGCGGTTGCATACGTTTCTTAGCCCAACGACCATTCCCATCCATGATGATGCCGATATGAGCAGGAACCTGTGTCGGAACCTCTACTTCCACAGCCTTATCTTTCTTAAAAAATCCAAACATGATCTTATTCCTATTCAAAAATCTATCGTTTCATTATACCATATTTCCCTATTTTCTTCTATCACTAAGCTATTTATACTCTTCGAAAATCAAATTCAAACCACGTCAGCTTCACCTTGCCGTACTCAAGTACAGCCTGCGGCTAGCTTCCTAGTTTGCTCTTTGATTTTCATTGAGTATTATTCTCAGGCACCAAGCCCATTTTTCAAAAAAATAAGCCGCCTGATTGGGCGACTCTATTTTTTATAGGGAGATTATTATGAAAAAGTTTTAGGAGTTTAAGTTAAGGTCTTCTTAACTTATGGACTTAGTATACACTTCCTAGCTTAAAGTTTCCTTAAGTATTTTTAAAAATCAAATTTTTCCATTTCTCCTGCCAATTTTTCTTGGATAGACGTGTTCGATAAAGTTCCATTCTGTCTTGATTCTCTAAAAAATGAGGAGTTGGACGAACTTGAAAATTCAAAATATCCTCCAAACCATAAGGTGCATAGAGTTCAAAATCGAATTCTTCATTCAAGCGCAGTCCAACAGCCGTACATCGTTCTGGATACTTACTCATAGCATCACGAGAACTGGTATAGGGAGAAGTGTGAGGACTGTGCTGGTGCATATAGACCTGATTTTTCAACTCCCACTGGTACTGAGGAAAGTCCTCTCGCAGTTTTTTCTCTAGGGACAAGGTTTCCTCGTAAGAAATATCTGGATCAAAGAAAATTACATCTACATCTGTTTCACAGTCAAAAGGGGATTTGTCTGACAAGAGATTCCAGATAAAATTTCTGACAGAACCTGCTGCCAACCAGGAATCTGTCAACTCCAAGTTTCGGATGACAGTCAGAATAGCCATCATATCCGGATTTTCTCTAAAATCCTCTAGAATTTCTTGCTCATTTTTCACTATATTCATAACCTAAGTGCTCATATGCCTTAGCAGTCGCCACCCGTCCAGACCGCGTCCGCATGATAAAACCTTTTTGAATCAAGTAAGGCTCATACATATCTTCAACTGTCTCACGTTCTTCTGCTATGTTAACAGAAAGAGTTCCTAGACCAACAGGACCACCACCGTACATCTCAATCATGGTGCGAAGGATTTTCTGGTCCACATAGTCCAGACCTTCATGGTCAACATCCAGCATAGTCAAAGCCTTATCAGTAATAAGATCATCGATAACCCCATTCCCCATTATCTGGGCAAAATCGCGCACGCGCTTGAGGAGACGATTGGCAATACGAGGGGTTCCTCGACTACGCAAGGCCAGCTCGGATGCTGCCTCATGAGTGATTTCCATCTCAAAAATATCTGCCGTCCGCTCAACAATTTCTGTCAAGTCAGCATGGGCATAATACTCCATATGCCCTGTAATCCCAAAACGTGCCCGTAGCGGATTTGAGAGCATACCAGCTCGAGTCGTCGCACCAATCAAGGTAAAAGGTGGTAACTCCAAATGAACACTACGACTCCCCTCACCAGCCCCAATCATAATATCTATGTAGAAGTCCTCCATGGCACTATAAAGCACCTCTTCCACCGACATGGGCAAGCGATGAATCTCGTCAATAAAGAGGACATCCCCAGGCTCTAAGTCATTCAAAATCGCTACCAGATCACCAGCTTTTTCGATAACAGGACCCGACGTCTGCTTGAGATTAACTCCCAGTTCATTAGCAATAACAAAGGCCATGGTCGTCTTCCCCAAACCTGGAGGCCCAAATAAGAGCACATGATCCAGCGCTTCATCCCGCATTTTAGCGGCTTCAATAAAGATTTGAAGCTGATCCTTAACCTTATCCTGCCCAATATATTCACGTAAATACTGAGGACGGAGCGTGCGTTCTACTAACTCCTCGTCCCCCATAATCTCATTGTCTAAAATTCTACTCATGGCTCTATTATATCAAAAATCCAAGCTACAAACAAAAAAGCCACCTGATTGGGTGACTCCCGAGTTTGGCACTTATGTGACATAATATTGTTCGACACTGCTACACCGCCTACGAAAGGAGGTGAGATAGCCCATGATGGAACTAATCCTTAAAACTATCATCGGACCAATTGTGGTTGGTGTCGTTCTTCACTTAGTCGATAAATGGCTAAACAAGGATAAATAGTGTCAAAAAAGACCCCAAGCTTAATGTGGAAGTTAGCTTGGGGTCTTTTCTAGTCCATGGTATAGAACTAATCCTTAATTCCTCTCCATTATCCCACAGTTCACAAATTTTGTCAAAGATTTATATCCTCATCCATTCAGCTTCTCCAACTTTAGAATCTGTCCAATGAATTTTACAAGATTAAGCGAAAGTTATCGGAAAACTATTTTTAGAATAGTCCCCAAAAGCCTGAAATAGAACCAAAAAACTCCACCTGATTGGGTGGAGTTAAGGGAGATTATTATGAAAAAGGTAAAATTATTTCCTATTAAATAAGCAAAAACGGAGGGTGTCCCCTCCAACTTCACGACCTCTGGACAAGGTCTATTTTTTTGAAAAAAAGTAAAAAACTTTATCAAAACGCTTGACTTTCTCGGTGTACCGTGATATAATATAATCAAGATAAGGAAAGGAGGTGAGGAAGTTGAACAAAGAAGATTGGCTTAGGTTACTTGAAAAGGCGATAGATAATATCCCTGAAACGGTAACTGCTATAGCAAGTCTAGTGACCGCAATAACGGTCGCAAGGCAAAACAAAAAGCGTAAACCCAAGTTCCGGCAAAAGAAAAGGTAAACGCTAAGAGGTAGGGGCGAAAGCCCCTTACACCTCTATTTTATCAAATGAAAAGAGGAAAAGCAATGGTTAGTGCAATAGCTATTTTTATAATCGCCATCAATGTATATATCTATCTAAAAAATAAAAAGGACAAATAGGATGAGGAAAGTTATTCAAGAATTATTAGACAGTTCTATGTCTACATCTGCTATTTCGCAAGGCGCTGGAGTTCCATGGACTACTGTTTCTGATCTCAGAAAAGGAAAAACAAGCATGGACAAAATGGCACTTCTAACAGCGGAAAAACTTTATGAATTTGCTATAACTGACAAGCAGTGATTTCGGTCACTGTTTTTATTATTGCAAAATAAAAAACCGCAAGCCTAAGCCTGCGGTTAGTGTAATCTATTTTGAAATCTTTCTATTTCGTAGTAATCAAGCCTTCTGGCTCAACTGTGAACTCTGGTTTATCCGCCATTGTTCCATCTGCTTTAATGTAGTACCAGCCTTTTTTATCAGCTGATTGGACAAATGAGTTAGATACCATGTTGCCGTTCTTATGATCAAGATAGTACCAAGTCAGCTTATGCTTAATCCAACCAGTGACCATCTTCCCTTCTTCATCGAAGTAATACCAAGCATTATTGATACGAGCCCAGCCAGTTGCCATAGACCCTGAATCCGTGAACCAGTACCAAGCGTCCTTGTAGTTCAACCAGGTACTACGCTTCATGAAGCCTTTATCGTCGAAATAGTACCAAGCGTCGTTGATTTTCTCCCATTTTTCAGTTGGGTAAGAGCCGTCTTCACGAACCCACCACCAACCATACTGGTTTTGTTGCCAGCCAGTTTCGACTTCTTCGGGCGGTACGATATACCCAACGATTTCATCGACAGAACGCTCATTGTAGCGACAAGGGCCACCTACTTCAAGGTAGTCCCAGTTTCCATCGATGTTCTGCTCAATCGTCTTGATGGTATAGCCGTCTGAGTCCTCATAGACAAGGCCAGTATGTCCGTAATTGACACCGTCGCCAGCTACGTATGATTTCACGAAGAACCAACCAGCCTTTGGATAGTCAGCGTCATACACGACTTTCAAGCCTTGTGAACGTGCTGATTCGAGCAAGTCATAAGCGTTGCCCCAAAGGGTCACACCATACCAATGACGAAGACCGTAACAAGGTACGTCAGCGCACTGGAAGCCATAAGCTCCATCATTGTCCACTCCGTCGCCTGCGTTGGCCTTGTCAATGAAAAATTGAATCATTTCCTGTTTTTTAGACATACTTATTCCTCACTTGGTTTCTCATAGTCTAGCGCTCGTGTGCTGTCTGTTATTCCGCTTGTTGTTGGGTCATTGACCAAACCGATAGCAGTCAAGAACACGAATACCGCATTGACAAGCAGAATCAGCTTGTTGCCGATATCACCCAAATCCAGATGATATCCAAAGACTGCTGCACCAGCTTGCAAGACAAGCAAGAAGGCTGGAACGGCAGTCAGCCAAAAGAATTTATTTTGTAATCGTAGTTTCCAGTTAATCATATTATTTTCCTCTCTAATCATATTCTAAGAATGGACGCATCTTGTCCAAAATGACCGGATACATCTTCTTATTTCCTTCTGCGGTAGGATGTAGACCGTCTCCAATGAAACGATTTCTGACACTCTCTAAGACAGGATTTAAACCTGACTCATTATGCAGATCAACGCAAGGGATAGCGTACATTTCAGATACTTCTTTAACAGCTCTGACATAATCTGGCAAAGTGTTCCCTCTGCTGTTTGGAGTTGTCTGAGCATTTACCCACGTTGTTCCATTGCCTCTGAAATATCGTTTTAGAGGTGTCATAGTCATCACTTTCGCATTTGGACGATTGACAGCAAGCCATTCAAGAATATATTTGTATGCTCCATAGAACGAACTCGTTCCGGTGTCAGTAATATTTCCTAAGATCGCATTATTTCCCCAATCGTTCGTACCTCCGAAGATGACCACAACATCCGAATCAGTTGGTATTGTATCAAGTCTGTTGACAAACGGCTTCAATCTATCTGTCACATAACTTGAAGTACAGACGGATGTTCCGCCAATCCCCAAATTCGTGACAATGCTATTAATGCCGTTGCTTTTGCACCAGTTATCAATGTAGCGGTGCCATTGCCAACCTCCTGCGTTTACTCCCTCGGTAATTGAATCACCCAAACAAGCGATTTTTTTGGTCTTTGTCGTTTTACTAAAAGTATTGAGATAGTAATTACCAGCGTTGTTGTCGTAATAGCCAAGCAATACATCATTAGTCGTGTTAACCTCACCTCCAAAAATTCGTTTTTGAGCCTTGTTAAACACGATAAATCCTGCGCTGCCATTGATAGAAACCTCTTGAGCCTCACACCAATAATTGGACTTCCCAACTTTTACATTACATTTTGGAAAAGATAACTTCTTTAAGCTCTTGTTGTATACGATATTTCCGTTAGGGATATAGATGACTGTATTGCTATAAGTAGCTATCTCTTCAGTACCCAGACCACCACTTCCTGAGCTTGGGCGACTCTCTAACGTTAAAATCCTTTGTTTTAATTCATTATCGTTATAAGGAATCGGAAAGTTTCTTGTTCCGATTCCTTGAACAGAGATATTAGTTCCGTTAACAGCGGTTACTTTCCAAAAACCTTGGTTAGTACTAGTTGCCCCACTCCAGTAGTCTTCAATGATATCTCCGACTTTGACTCCCTCAGGGTTCATTAAATCATTGGCAGTAATCGTTGCAGTTGCACCAACACCACCGCCAGGGATATCTCCCTTAGCAATACGATATGTGCTATTGTCTGGACGCTCTTCCAAAACAGTCAATCGTTGTTTGATTATAGCGTCATCATAAGGTGTAGGCAATTCCGATTTCTTAGCATACTCCGCAAGCGATTGATGTTCTGTTAGATAGTTTCGTTCTGCTAACTCGTTACGTGTAATAACGTCACGTTTTAGTAAATCAAAATCGATCTTATCTAGTTTCGTGACTACTTCTGCTTTGGTCGCTAAATGAGAAATATTCTGATGTTCTGTCAGATAATGCTTCTCTTCAAGTTCTTCATGCGTGACAATCTGAGAATAGTCAATCTCGGTTGCTTCATGCATTTCTTCCTTGGTTGCGTAACGTATTTTGATATCCTTGATATCCTTACCAATTTCAGTTGCTAGATTTTCAAGGTTAGTCATAGGCTTCACGCTTTCGCTGCATTATACGTTGCAACCAGGTCAACATTGGCAATCTGGTCTACACGTCCGCTAACTTCGGTTACTTTGCCGAGAAGAGCACCATTTTCGTCTTGCCCCATATTTGTGATTTTGTCCGCAATTTCTTTCAGCGTATCAAGATTCTCAGGCGTTCCTTCACCCAAGATTTCAGCCTTAACTTCTGATTTAGCTTGAGTGACTGCCTGAGAGATAGCTTGAGTCATTGCTGAAGTGCTAACCTTGGTTTTTAATTCTTCGTTAACTCGTTTGTTATCTTCTCCCAATGTACGGGCAAATTCTGTTAATTTTGTAGTATTTTCCATTGTATTTATACCTTTCCAAGATTGTAAAAGAAGAGTAGATCTGGAAATTCCGGACATACTCCACCATCTGTTACTGTTTTTTCTGAAAGTTGTTTCTCAACTTCCTTTGCTATATCCAGCTCTTTTAAAGCGTGGACTTCTTCTGTGACCAATTCCTTATCTGAAGCCACTATCTTGATGTGGGTTTCTTTGTCACTTGGGAAAATATATCCGCCAGCGCTAATCTCTAAGCGGTATTTCCCAATTGGCAAGATAGTATCCAGATTAAAATTCACGCTTGAGTTTGTGACAGTCACCCTCTTCTTCCACTGGTACTTGCCCATGGTCAGACTAACGACCGCCACCTCCCCTTCCAGAGAGGGGGCAGCTCGATAATCTTCGTCTAAAAGGACAAATCCAAAGGTAGAAGCCACATCACCCTGCTTGATGAGGTAACCACCATCAACTTGAGCAAGATTGGTCGTATTGAGATTACAGACCATTCTGCGCCCCTTTCTTAAGTTTTGCTTTGAATCAGCGTTTTCAACTCTCTGACGTCCTCGCCTAAAGACTTAACCTGTTCTGCAAGTACTAAGATAGCCTTGTTTTGTTCATCGTGGTTATCTAGTCGTTTATTGGCAGACATCTTGAATTCGTGCAGATTCTCGATGTCTTTCTCTAAAACCGTGAGACGATTCTCTTGTTTGGTCGCTCGGTCTTTCATTGAGAAATAAAGCCCGACAACAGGAATTAAAGAGAGGAAGATTTGTACAATTAAACGTTCAAATTCTGCCATAAATCACCTCTACTGTACAATTGTTGCTTTTGGTGCGTTAAACTTCCAAGTTGCTAGAACACCATTTTGGTAAGGTGTCCCTTCAAGTTGAGCAAGGGTTTCTCCTTGATAAGTGAATGACTGATTTGTTTGAATCAAGATACGTTTACCTTCTCCATTAATTTCAGCGTGACTTGGGTCTTCAACCGCAAAGATTGCACCAGGTTCGTAAACTTTACCGACTTCAGCCAGTGGGAAGAGTTCGACCATCTCTTTGTAGGTCGTACCATAAGATACTTTTTCACCCATAATTGAATCTTGAGCCATCACTCGTACCACCTTAGTAATGCGATTCGCAAGTGCTTCAAGGTCGTTTTGCTTCGCTTCTGCCTGGCTCAATTTCTCTTGGGTTTGTTCAAGATTTGTTTGAGCTTGAGCTACTTTCTGCTCAGCTTGTTCCAATTTAGCCAAAGTCTGCTCTAGTTTAGCTTGAGCAGTAACGATGGCATTTGTCGGATCAAGTTCTGTTCTAATAAAATCTAAAACGGCTTGAATCAAAACATCTTCATTATCATTCGTGCGATTGCCTGGCAATTCAACACGCTCATAACTGTAGCGTCCAGGTTCTTCTTTCTCAATCGTTACGATTGTGACATTCTTTTCCCCTTTTAAAGTTGGGCTTCCTGTTAATTTGTAAGTCATTCGTTAGTTCCTTTCATTTTAGCTTGTGTTTCTTCAAATAGTTCTTTGAGTGCTGGGTCATATTCCAGCACGGCTTTAAATGCCTGCAATTCAGCCAAAGCCAGCGTATAGCGTGCCTCTAAATGCGCACGATTCAATTCGCCTTCAGCCAAGCGGTTGACGAGCGACTCAGCGACGAGCTTGTCGATTGTGTGATTATCCATGTATGTTCTCCTTCTAGCTAATTCCTAAATGGCTTTCAATTCTGTTCAAGCGTTTCTTGATTGCATCTATATCTGTATGTTTCCGGAAAGCGACTGATTCAAGTTCACTCCACCAAACAACCTTATTGACACCTCCAGCCGGGTTATAGCCATTACCGAAGATATTGCTATTTCCCATGTTGATGTTACCTGCAAATACGGGAGACTGAGTGAATTTAACTGTTCCGTAAAAATTCGTATTGCTCTCGCCTGTGAAGTTGGTTTCGGCAGAAAAATGCACATCGTTCTTACAATACATTTGTCCATCTGTGTCCACATGCCACGCTCTAGGCCCTGCTTGGTTCCAGTTGTTGCCCCAATTCGCCCAGAAAGCTGTTTGGGTTCCATAACCTTCTCCGTTACCCATTCCAACTGCGAATTTATTCACGCCAGAAATCCAGCGACCGCCACCTTGGTCAAATTGTCCAAGCGTGAAGCCACCGATTTTACCTTGATAGGCTTCAAGGAATGTTGAACTAGATACGACAGATTCAATCTTAGTCGCAAAGATTTCCTTAGATGTCAGCTTGTCAATCAAGGCATCTCTAGCGGTCAGATTCTTGATTAAGGCATCATCTACGCTGATTTTATCGCCTGTGATGGCACCAGTTTGGATATGGTCAGCAGTAACGGAGCCAGCTGCTAACTTCCCAGCAGTGACCGCACCGTCCACGATCATGTCGGATTTTACTCTGACTTTCGGAGCGATGATGTCCACACCTTTCGGACTTGTGGAAATGGTAGAAGCTAACTGCTCGCCTGTTAAGGTAGTAGAGCCGATAGTCACACCTTCAGGCGTGACTTGTACTCTAGCACTGTTAGCAGCATCTCGCACTTCCTGCCTAATTTCTTTAGCGGTCTGAGCAATGGCACTCTTGACATTCTTGTCAAAGAACTGGGTCAGCGCTCCTTGATTATTCTGCTGGATTTTGCCCCAGAGAGTACTGTTTGGGTCTCTCAGTTCCAGCTCTATTGAACGCATATCCTTGAAGAGACCAGATAGAGTACGTTGCGTGACAGTTGGTTCTACAAAGCTAGTTGGGAAATCCCCCTGTTCTAGCTGGATATCCGTCAGCACTGTATCTCCCACACACCCCATGTGATGAAGCTTCAGCAGTTCATCTCGTGTCCGTGGCTGAAACACCTTATAATACCGCCCATTATGCTCAAGAGCAGGCGAACGAACGTTTTGAATGGTAATGTCCATGTGTTACTTCCTTTTTTTATAAAAATAGATATCCTTTTGATAAATTCGATCTACTTCGTCCCGATCAGCAGTACTTTTAAATGTGAGAAGAAAATCATATACCCAAGTATTCCACGTTTCGATAACAAGAAGATAGAAGTTCTGGACATCATACATCTTCCCGTTTACTTTAACTTTCGTTGCTTCATAATTTATATTGCTTGGTTTTGGTTTACCGTACTCTCTCTGTACAGTAATTGTCCTTTTAATAGCAAGTTCTCCATCTCTTTCCCAATCCGTGTAATTTTCGAAATGAGCGACTTGAATCAATTTTTGCCAAACAAGCCTTGTCCCTATATATCTCTCGGTGATTTCCTTGCCACCCACATAAATTCCTTCTCGTGCCATACTACCTCCTACTCATAGACGTCGTAAATTGTGTTGCTATCTTTAATCACAATAGAATCATAGAGATATTTCGGTCCAGCCCAATATTTAAGAGGTTGTAACCCATTCTGATTGAGAATATTTTGACCAGGCGCTCCATCTGCTCCTCTAGCTCCGTCCGCACCTCTGGGACCTGCTGGCCCCGTTGCGCCTGTTGGGCCTGCTGGTCCTCGCAAGCTATTTCGTTGGGTCTGAGTCAACGTGTCAAATGTAGGACGATTCTCCAGAGCTGAAATCCTTTGTTTTAATTCACCATCGTTGTAATTGGTAGGCAGTATTCTCTCACCAATACCTTGAACAGAGATATTAGTTCCGCTAACAGCAGTTACCTTCCAAAAACCTTGGTTCGTACCAGTAGTACCACTCCAGTAGTCTTCAATGATATCTCCGACCTTGATACTGTCAGGGTTCATGAGTGCATCTGGTGTTATTGTCCTATTAACCCCAACACCGCCTCCGGAAATATCCCCTTTAGCAATTCGATATACTGGGGTTTCAGACTTTTTCGCATACTCTGCCAAAGCACGCTCTGCTGCGGAACCTTCAAATCGTACAACTCCGTCCGCTCCTTTTGGCCCTACTGGTCCTGTTTCTCCACGGTCACCTTTAGGACCAGTCAGATATTGCAATGCTGAAAATCGGTCACGGCCATTTCCGACCTTGACCTTACCTGTATCACTTTCTATCCCTAACTCTCCATCGAGCAAGACCAGGGGGCTACTCGCCCAGTCTCGTGCTGACATGCGCTTGTGCTGTACCCTTACTGGGATTGTTTCCGTCATGTTCTACCTCCGTCAAAAATAAAAGTTGGACTCTCGTTCCAACTTCCCTCATATCTAGCATTTTGTCCGTCCGCAACCGTCTTGTAGACTGGCGCTAGTTCAATCCGTCTTGTCTGATTGTCAATCGTCACAGACTGCTCTACATTCTGATACCAGTCCCCTGAGAATGTCAGACGATAGGCACCGTAGTAGACCGCCAAGACCTGCTCCTCTTTCTGAACAAGGTCTTTCTCAATCGCTGGCATTACCGTATTAGCAGGCGCTAAATGAACGTGGCCACCATAAAACGGATTCTTATTGACTACCACAGTCACATCTGTCTTACCGTACGGCGTGCAGGTTGCTGACCAGCTGATGACGTAAGTCTTACCAAGTTCAAAGCCCTCTCCGTTGTGTCCAACCTCCACGAAATCCGTTCCATAACTGATTTTCTTGGCCGTGCCACCATTCAAACGGTTCTTGTTGTACTGAGTATTCCCGTCTCCACCTATCAGGCTTGCGTTGACTCTTGCAGTTTCACTGACCTGTTCCAGTTTCTTGCTCAGTTCAGCGATTGAGTCAGCGCCACTCATCAACTCTTCACGGATTAGCTTCACTAACTCAGGACGCTCTTTCTCCATTTTTTCATGAATCTTAGCGCCCATTTCTTCGGCCTTAGCCTTGTACTGCTCTATGGCATCCGTAATATCTTTCTCACGCTTGGCAAATCCAGCATCAAAAGCACGGTCGGCGTTGGCAATCGCACGCTCCAGCATAATGTCAAATTTTGTTTCTTGCTTGTCCAAGATTGCGTTTGCTACTGCTGATACTCCACCACCATTCCCTCCTGATTTCACTTTATCATCAAAGGTAATGGTTAGATAAGCTCCCTGTCCATTGTTTGCCAAACAGTCATACTCATAGGCAATGGCTTTCTTGTAAACGTCCACATTATGCTTATAGCTTTTCAGGTTAACTGTATCGCCCATGTGGACAGTTTGCCCATCAAGTTCATAGGCTTCAATCTTAATCGCATCTGTAGCCTTATCTATGTGTTCGTTAGTAAATTTAGCGCTAGCCCACTTTGTCAGTTCCTCAACAGTCTGAATGTTGTTATTGCTATAACTTCTTTCATTGATATAAGGATAAGCACCAATTAAGGGACTATCAACCGTTATAGCAATCGTTGTATCTTCCTTGGCACCCTCTGCCTTAAATGTAGACTTGGCGTGAATCCGAGTAACAACATTTTGTGAGTTTTTGGTTCGTTGATAGGATTTTAGGTTTTTGTGGGTAGAGATGATAACACCTCTGTCCTCTCCTCGATTTCGCTTAATTGAGATAGCGAAATTGTCCCGAACCATCTCTCCTTCCCATGTTCCTACAATTGAGTGAGCGCCATCCATTAACACGCTGTAGAGCGTCTCTACTTCTTTGGTGTTGATGGTTCTCCTGTCCGTGATATCACTGGTAAATGAAAAATCATTGATAGGAGACTTAGCGACTTGTACCAATTGAGAAAGAGCCTGCCAGCAACTTTGCTTGTTGACAGACAGAGGATTGATAGACCGCTGCATGACGTCGTCAGTGATGTGGTAAGCAGTGATTTCTAAATGATCATCGTTCTCTACTGGCTTCTTGATACGGAACAACTGAGGGCCAATCACAGGAGCTGGTGCTTTAATCAACATATCTTCACGGAAAAGTTGATAAATCTCAGAGTCGGTGATAGGATAGCGGACAGTAAGGGTAAAATCCCCGTTCATTTGCTCTTTTATGATTGCTGAAGTCGCTTCATGCAGTGGAATACCGTTCCATTTAACGTTACGAGTATCACTTTCAAGCAAATATAACATTACGCCCACCCCCATACGGTTTCAATCGTCATGGAACTAATGCCAGCACCTAAGACAATCCCAACATCTTGCTTCTTAATTGGGTCAATCGTGATAAAATCCCCTGTCCACTTAATTCTGGAACCTGTTCCGTCCAAGAAACTCGGATTGTTAGGGTTATTTACCATAATGGCTCTTCCAGACAGTCTTTCTAAGCGAATGACCTGCCTATCCACTGTAAAACTAACTTCAGTCGTACTCTGGCCAGTTATAGTAATTGTCGGAAAAGCCAAAGCAGAGCCCTTGGTTCTTAAAGTGCCACTTCTTGAGAAGGTCTGATTGTCCGTAGCTTTAAAAAATTTTGTAGGATGACACTCAAATGTTACTTTGAGCGCATAATATCCTGCGCGATTTCTAGTAGTCTCGGAAATTTTTACCTTGTAACACCACATCTTAGTGGTTTTGACACGTTCACTTTCAAGCCAAAAGTTTTCCCTGGCAAAGAGAGCCAAGAAACGGTTCAAGTCCTCTTCCTTTGGCTTTACTAAGTGAAGCGTGTAGGATTTCTCAACCATCCCTCTATGATGATTGGTTTGTAGGATGGCTCCACTGATTCCATCATGCTCCCATAGTTTTGTCTTGCTGTTGGCAATCACGATGGATGGCGCTTCTTCTACAATCACATCAAAAGGAAAAGAGGAGGTTGCTACACCATCAATCACCAATTCATTATGTTTGATCATGCGATTCCTCCTCTAAGTTGTGTTTTCCGTTGCAGTTCATCCGCAATCTTTTGAGCGACAACGTCAGCAATGCGATTGATATCCATCTCTTCACTGATGTTGTTTCCGCTAATGCTGACATTGATAACAGGAGACAGACCTCCCATTGTTTGAGCAATTCCACGACCGATAGCTCCCAAGGTGCGTTCGTTTAGTGGTAAGACAGCCTCGTTCCCAGCCTCTCCACCAACCATAAGGCTATTTCCGTTTGAACCGAAAACAGTCGGCTTGGTCAAGATACCACCCTTGGCATACCACTCTACGCCAATACTTGGCAACCCGTTACTCAACCAGTCAACTGGGTTAAGAGAGCCTGTGATACTAAAGTGTGGTAGAGGGATGTGAGGCCATCTAAATTCAAAGTTAAAGAATCCCTTAATAGCTTCAATTGCACTGCCAACTAAATCCTTAGCCCCGTTAATAGCATTGCCGATTGTATCTTTAATGCCGTTCCAAATGCTACTTGCGGTTGATTGAATACTATTCCAGATATTGCTAATCGTATCTCTTATACCGTTAAAGACACTCGAGACCGAACTTGAAATACCATCAAATATTCCTGAAAGAGTGGACTTGATACCATTCCAAACAGTTGATGCAACCGTTGAGATAGTGTTCCAGATGTTAGACAATAGCTGCGCTATGCCATTAAAGATAGTCCCAATGACACTTGCAATCCCATTCCAGATTGTTTCTCCAACACTCTTGATGGTTTCCCAAGCGCCCGACCAGTCACCAGTAATGATCTGCATCACTGCCTTGATAATACCCAAAACAACGTTAATAGCTGTCTCAACTACAGTTTTAATCACTTCCCAAACTGTAGAGGTGATAATCTGAATATTATTCCACTCTCCCTCTATAAGAGGACCTATAACAGTCATAACAGCGCTAATGATAGCGGAAATGCCATTCCAGACAGCATCCGTAATTGAACGGATTAGTTCTTGGTTTTCAGTCCACCAAGTTACAACCGTTCCAAAAATACTCATGATGAAATTTGAAATTTCACCTACAACAGTATTGATGACAGATGAAATAGCCTCCCACACAGCTGTTACAGCGTTGCGGAATCCTTCATTCGTTTCCCATAAGTATTTTAAAATGACAACGACCGCTGCCACTGCGGCCGCTATTGCAGCTGCTGTCCCAATGATTGGTAGAGCGGCAGTTATCATAGCGCCTATAGACGTTGTAAATATAGCTTGCAGGGATAAGAATATCGGCGCTAAAAATCCTACAGCGGTAACCACACCTCCTATCATTACTATGAATTCTTTAATCGGACCAGGCAAAGTACCAAACCAATCTGCCACACCTTTTATAATGTCTCCTAAAGCTTGAAAAACAGGAATCAACATTTCCAAAAGAGGTTGACCTAATGCAGCCAAGGCATTAGTTCCAGATTGTTTTAGATTCCCCATGACGTTTTCTAAGCCGTCAGATTCTCTTGCAGCTTGACCAAGTGCCCCAGAAAGTTCATTCCCGTCTTCAACCATTTGAAGCAAAGTTAATTGCTTTTGCGCTTCGCTCAAATCCTTGAATGACTTGCCGTACAGTTTATTTGCTGCCGCATTACGAGTTGTTTCTGTTGCAGATATCCCCAAAGCCGCATCGTTGGCAAAATTTCCTTTAAGAAATGATTGAAGGCTCTCAGTAACACTTTCAATAGATTTGTCGTAAAAAGCAGCACCATCTGCCGCTGCCTTAGTTGCCCTAGTAGATAAATCTAAGGCTTGAGCTGTATCTAGACCAGATGTTTTTGCAAAGGAGGCCATTTGGGTGAAACTTCCTTGTAATCGTTCTGGTACAATAGACATTTCTTTCCCAATATTATTAAGAGCCTCTCTAGCTTGACCTTCCATATCCCCAAAAACTGTACTAAATTGGGCATTACTTGCTTGCATTGAAGCAGCGGCTTCAATAGCTTCTTTCCCAACGTCAACAAGTTTTTCTGAAATATCACCCAATTTCTCACTAAACTGTTGGAGTAGTTCAGCTCTTGCAGCTTTAGCTATCTCACCCAAGCTTTCTTGTGCGCTATCTGCTACAGACTTAGTCCCCTTCATCTCATTGTTGAGATTGTTAAAAGCGGTCTTAGCTTGATTCAGCTCTGCTTCCATCTTGTTAGCTTCGGCTGAGTTTTCACCATATTCTTTTTTAGTGATTTCTAACTGCTTTTCAAGGTTTTCAATTTGGCGAGCGACAATTTCAGATTGTGCGCCAATCTTCTTTTCAGCCAATGCCAACTTGTCAGCTTCACTAGCGTTGGCACCCATCTGACTTTCCTGCAGTTTAAACGAACTAACTACTTTTTCAGATTCGCTGGCAAGTAGTTTTTGCTCATTCTGCAATTCTTTCAGTTGAGTTTGGTTATTCTTGGTTGCATTCCCGTTGCCTTCAAGAGCTTGATTGACGCTAGCTAGTTTTCCCTCATATCCTTTTAGGACATTTTGAGTCACTTCTACTTCACGCTGGAAAGCACGATACTGATCTGCGCCAATATCTCCTTTTTTGAACTGCTCCTCAACTTGAGATTGAGCTTGTCTTAAGGTTTCTAGTTTTTCCCGAGTGGTTCCAACTTGCTTCTGTAAGACTTCTTGCTTTTGGGTTAGTAAGGTAACATTCCCAGTATCAAATTTAAGAGCATTATCAATTTGTTTCAATTCTTTCGTTGCGTTAGCAGACTCTTGATTGACACCTTTTAACGCTTTCTGCAAGGGCTGGGTATCGCCATCGATTTCAATTTTTATCCCTTTGATATTTCCTGCCATGTTTCCTCCTTTCCTTAAAAAATAAGGAGCACTGAGAGGTTTTCTATGACCAGAACACTAGCCAACTAAAGGAACTTGTCCTCACAATCGCTCTCTCAGCACTCACTTTTTCTCTAAAATGCATCAAAATCAGCTTGGGTAGCCTTCCGACTACCCGTTTTATTTTCGCTACGCAAATTGACATAATCTGTCTGATAATCTAAAGCCATTCCAATAGAAATGTGCTTGAGATCATCGATAGATAAGCCAGTTTCCTTGCAACAAGATAGATAGGATTCTACCGTGAAGGCTTCTTCGCTTGCTGTTTCTGATGTGTCTGTTTCTTTTTTGTTTGCAGTACCGTATTCAACATTTCCATCATTAGCGGACAGACTTCGTCAAGAGGAAACTCTTCCATATCCATAAAGAAATCATCAAACGGTTTAATTTTAGGATTGCCAGATTTAGCAAATACCCAAAATAGACGATAGAAAAAGGTAATGTCAAAATCTTCTAAAAGAGATAGATCGACGCTTTCTGCTACCAAATCATTACCTTTTTCTAATTGAGCTACCAATTGCTTATTTTTCAAAAGTCCTAAAAGGTCCTTGAAAAAATCCTGCCCAAACTCATTCTTGTAAGCGATTGGAGTATAGGCATTTGTTGCAAGCTCATAACGCTTATTGCTGATTTTAATACTTCGACGCATTCTTTACTCCTTACCCTAGAGATGTTGGCTCATAAACGCTAGTAAACCAAGCGTCATACACTTCTTTCTTGTCTGCTGACGTAATCGAACGTTTCACTACGCTATCAAGCGGACGTGGTGAAGCTTTGAAGCTAAGTTCACGCTCGTTGACAGTTGTTCCGCTCTTGGTAGCAGAGCCGTTCGATGGACGACTAGCAGAGCAGTAGTAGAGAACGTAGCGAGTCTTGTTCTGATCTCCTGAAAATTCAAACATAATAGCAAACGGTTTAGTTGAAGCATCTCCTTTTTCAGTTAATACTCCTGTTTGATCATCCTTGAGTTCTCCTAGGATTTTTGTCGCAAACTCTTCTGTGATATGCGGTACTTTCAATTTCCCTTCATATCCTTCGTTTGAGTTCATGAAGTGGTAGTCCACATCGTCGGCTGGAATTGCTTTCGATTCTCCTTTTGGTTCTAGCTCCAAGTTCATAGCTCCAGGGAAACGGAAAATTTTCCCGTAGCTAATGACATTTGTGTCCCCACTAATGGTTTCGATTGGTGCGATATGCACGTTTTTCAATCCAAAGGTTACTTTATTTTCTGTTTTTGTCATCTTCTTCTCCTTTAGTACAAATAAACAGTATAAGGCTTGACAGATAGCCTTTCTGTTGGGATATAGCTTTCTTCTGACACCTCAAAAACAAGTTGATGTTTAGACAACAACTCTTCCAAGGTCTCTTCCAAATCTTCGTCTTTACGTTCAAAGATAAGCTCTACAGTCACAGATTTAATCTGGTATTTCTGTTCGTCATCTGCTCTCTTGATATCTGGATGTGATTCAAAGTAGATAAGGTAAGGTGTTTGTGGAACGTGTCCAGTTTCAAACGCACGATAGGCTATAGGTAGATTTGCTTGACTTAGAATATCGACAAGGTCAGATAATTTCATTTTTGAATAGCCTCCTTCACTTTCCGTTCAAAGGAATTGATTAGCTTTTCTTCTACAGGTTGGATATGAGGGATAGCACGACTGCGACCACCATTCCTTAAAACATGGCCATTTTCAAGTAGGTGTGTCAATTGATAGCCTGTAGCATTATGGATTACGTATGAGCCTTTGGCGTTTTTCTTGAGGCGCCATCCTCTCCCATACTTCCCTTTATTCTTTGGACTTGTCGTCTTCAAAGCCGCAACAGCTTCATCACCTAACTCTTGTGCAATAGTGTCAATCTCGTCTTCCAACTCACTAGAATACTCACTCAGTGCTTTAGCAATTTCTGCTGACAAGTCGCCTGTGACACTCATGGCAATTCCTCCATCAAAGTCAGCTCCAGAATTTCTAAACCAATCGGAAATGTTTTGAGAATACGATACCGTTTCCCATTAAATTCCGCTTCTTCCTCGTTGTTATACTCAAAGCTATGAATATCAAGGATAAGGCTTGGTCTAAGTCCAACCTGGCTAGCCTGATAAAATTCAGAACGAGTTATGGAACGCTTACGACACAAAATAGTCAACCGCTTTTCCTCAAATAGAGGTTGGTGCAATTTATCTAATCCTGTTTTAACCCTTGAGATCAATGTAATCTCATTGTTCCATGCCATCTTCTTACCTCAATTTCAAATTATGCAACCGCCATAAAAGGTGGCGTGGCATATCCACCCCACCCTCATAGCGAAAGGCTGCAAAATCGACTACAAACATTTGGTGTTCAGCGTTTTCTGATTCAAGCGAAACTCCCAAATTATCTTCCAGTTCAGTTATGACAGCTTCGATGATTTTATTCAAAGGCTTATCACGTAGATTTGTTGCTATACCCAATTTTAGTTTTAGTAATTCTAGTAATTGAGCATTGTCCATAACTACTCCTCATCTTCCTCTTCAGGTTCTCGAGGTTCTGTTTCTCCTTCGGAAATATCGACATCATCGATTTTAGTCAAGAAGATAGATCCTGCACTATTTGACCCATCTAACAACTCTTGAATGAAGGTCTTGGTGCTCTTATATCCTGTTCGGGGATAAATATCCCCGATTTGATATTCATATTGTTGAGGGTCTCTCAAATCCTTAAAAGGACGGATTACTTGATAAGCCATTAGCTCCCTCCTTACCCTGCAGCGTCAGTGTAAGTTCCGAAGAACCCAGCTTCTTCATCTACTTTCTTAATATCCAAACGGATGAAAAGCCCAAGCAATTGTCCGTAGATGTCATTGTTCACCCATTTAACGGATACTTGAGCACGGTCAAACTTTTTGACGAACTCAGTGACATCACCGATGAAGAATTTCATATCTCCTTCATCTCCAAACACTGTATCATCAACTTTGTAGATTGTTTTCCCACCAAATGAATAGCCAGTAGGTGAAGCTACATCGGTTTGAAGCATGTAGCGCCCATCTTTGTCCTTTACCTTGTCAAGTGCGGCAAACATTGACTT
Source organism: Streptococcus mitis (assembly GCF_000960025.1). Lineage (GTDB taxonomy): Bacteria > Bacillota > Bacilli > Lactobacillales > Streptococcaceae > Streptococcus > Streptococcus mitis_DH. The sequence goes on from NZ_JYGQ01000004.1 coordinate 369,533, forward strand.
GGTTACAACGATGCTTGCTTTGTAAATTGATTTAAGCTTCTTATTGTAGATGTCTTTAATACCATCAAATCCAGCCGCATCTGCTTGGGTAGCTTTTTTGAGGACAGCTGCAACTAATGACAACTCCGTGTTTTCACCTTGATTAAACACTTCGTCTTCAACAATGGACATGATGTCATAGTCAGCGTCGTCAATCATTTCTTGTGACACAGGGACATATCCACGGTAAGTCTTGATTGAATAATCAATCTCGCTGATTGCTGGTTTTCCAAGTTCTGGATTTGATTTCAATTCCTCTGTTGAAACCATTACACCATCCGTTTTCTTGATAAGTGGATATTTACCAGATCCACTGTTGACTTTCACACCTTCCACAAGATCCAAAAGTGGATTACGTGTTTTATTGACAAAATGAGGTTTCAAAACTTCAGTAGGAATCAGAGCTGCGCTTCCTGAATCAGTAGTTTTCAAACCTACGATGTCACGAGTTTGACCAGTACGAATGTATTTAGCGATTGCGTCACGTTGTTCCAATTTCTGTCCTCCACGCTTTTCTTTACTTGGATAAGTTGGTGCTTTACGATTTTGCTCCTCGATTTGTTTTTCCAACTCGTCAATTTCTTTTTCCAACTGTGCTTTTTCAGCTTCTTTTTCTTCAATTTCCTTTTGAAGATCATCCACAGTCTTTTCAACTGCTGAAACTTCTTCATCGGTTTCAGCACGATCTAACTTCTCTAATTCAACAACCGAACGTTTGTTTAATTCTTCAATAGTTTCTTCCAGCTCAACTACCTTAGTTGCTTTTGCTCGCATGCGAGCACCAAAGATTAATGCCTTGTTCATAGCTTAAATTTCTCCTTAATTTCTTTCTTGCGCTTGTCTAGCGCTTCACGATTCGCACGGCTCTGACTTTCAAAGTCTTTTTGTCGTGCAGCGATTTCCGTTTGTGGATAGGCTGGGAAAGTACATGGACTCACTTCAAAGATTTCTAGTTCTAAGACAGTGTCCAGATACGAACCGTCTTCACGTTCCTCTGTTTCGATTTTTATCGGGATAAAGCCAAAGCTACATCCGATAACATCTCCACGCTTGACACGGGCATAGGCTCCAACCGCTTGAGGATCATCCTTGTTAATGATGATATCCCCGAAAAGACCAACATCATCAACACCAAGCGTCAAAGTGCCGTTGCCTGTTCGACCGAGAACAAGACTATCATCATGGTTAAATAAAGCTCTGATATCAGCGTCTTTGATAGCTTTCTCAACTCCAGCACGCTTGATAACTTCACGGTAGCCTGGCCACAATTCCGTCTCCTCGTCAAACTTGATAAAGTAGCCACTCAAAATCAAATCACCAGAGTCTTCTTCTCTCGTTTGAAATTGAGTGGCACGATAACTATTCCGTTTCTGCATTCTCTTCCTCACCTCCTTTCAATTTATTTTGGTCTCCTATCTTCTCTTGAGGGATATAATTCTCAAGGACAATCAACTCTTCCATCTCAGGATCAGGAGCCATACCAAGCCAATCTCTCCACTCATTACGACGCATCGCAGTACTGTTTGTCATTTGTTGAGCAACAGCAGACAACTCTGTAATGTTGTAAGAGAAGAGTGAGCGAGGATTTAGCTTGAAGTAACGATTACTAGACAAAAGTAAGTCTCTGGTTAGTGTTTGAGTAATAGTGGTAGCGATACTCATGACAGTAGTATTTACAAAGTTGTTATACTCTGTCTTGTTGAACTCTCCCACACCCAAAATAAAAGCAGGTACTCCTAATAGACCTGCAACTGTTCTTTTATCTAATTCGACAGACTCATTTAGAGCGATATCCGTTAGACTAAGCGGTTTTACCTGCTGGATGTCCAGCAATGCCTCTGGAACAATCCATGGAGCGCCAACCCTGCTAGTACTTAAATACTTCTCAGCGATACGCTCACGCCCTTGCTCCGAGTCTAGTTCAGCACTTGACGAATCTACTTTAACGATAAGACTAGGAATGTTCTTACCGTTCATGAAGCTTTTTTTAGTCTTGGTAGCCATGTTCAAACTTTGAACCACATCTGTCAACGTAACCCTAAAACCAGTACCAATGTATGGAATATCTGGATCTGGATTGATGACGAAGTGGACTACTTCGTCAGGGGAATACTCTTCACCCCTAAATGAGATTACATAGGAATCCTTATCTGTTTGGAACGAAACCTCTCTCATCGGAAATGGTCTTAGATTAGAAATATAATCCGTGACAGGCTCATATTCCACATGTAGAACAGAATTCCCGTCGCCATATAAAAGCAAATCACGCACAATCTTGAAAATCCATGACTTCCTTGTCATGTGTTCACACGGATTGATGTCAATCTTTCTAGCAAGCCCATCACGGATTCTGATATCACCTTTATCTGTATTCTCCATCAGGTGGATAGTCATATTAGAGACCAAATCAGCAATCTTATTAACTGCTGTCACCACGTCTGGATTTCTGGCCAAAGGTACATACGAATCCATCAGGTTTGACAACCCTAAATCTGAATGACTCAGCATATTGATTGGCTTACTTGGCTTGTTTCGTTTCCAAATCTTTTCAAAAATACCCATGTTTCCTCACCTCCTTTCTCTCTAATCAAAGAATCTCATCACATCGCCACCCTTGCCAAGGTTAGCAAGAGCCTGTATACAAGCAAAGACGCTGGCATCAAACAAGTCAATTCTTGCAGTACCACCGTCACCGTCTAATTTTTCATATTGCACAGCATCATCCACCTTTTCAATCGCTCTAACATTGCTCACACAGTATTCATAGGCGTCAGAATGAAGATAGTAAAATTCCTTGTTCTTGACTTTGAACTCAATCCGCCTGAATCCTTCAGATTTCAGATAGAACAATTGAGGTTGGTCAATCATCTTGAACTTAGCCTTTTTCATCTTGGCTAAAAACTCACGACCAAACTTCCTATCCATTCCCACAGCTTGGATTTTAAATCCACGCTCACGCATGCTGATGAACCATTTGACGATATCATCATAGAGAACCGTTGGAGTGTTGCTCATCGTCAGCCAGCCATCAGATTGCCAGCCAAAAAGTGGAATCCCATCATCGTTAGCCTTCTTTTGAGCATTAATCCGAGGAAAGAAAGCATGTGTGATACAGATATCAACATCTTTCTCACCATCATTATATACACCGTAGAGAGCAGCTGCCGTTAAGTCATGTAATCTTGATAAGTCCGCACCACCATACCAGCGAATCGGCAAGCGTGCCAGCTCTTCTAAACTCCAATCGTAACAACTGTCCGACGCTATGAATTCATCAGGATTGAAATAAGCATTCATAGAGTTTGTGAAGACATTCAAAGTCTTGTTGAAAAACTCATTTCTTGTCTGTGGATCGTTCATAGCCTGTTCGGCTTCTTCTCTCAGAGCCTTGAGCGACACCGTCACTCCCCACGAAGGGTTGGCTTTCTTAAGCACATTCTCGTCCAGGTAATCGCCCACGTCTCCATCAGTCGTCTGGTCAGCTTTGCAGATAAACATGAACAAGGAATCATCCTTGACCAACTGCTTAAGGACCTTTTGACAATATTTCAGACGGTTAGCAAGGAATCCAGTAGGAATATCACCAGCCGTAGAGATAACAAAAAGCATACTGTTTCGGTATGCTGACATTGTTTTCTTCATAAGACCATATTTCTTACTGTTCCTCATTGTATGAGCTTCATCCAAGATGATAACATTCCCGTTCAAAGAGTCCAAACGGCTTTCATCATTGGCCAGTGCCTGGATAAAGAAAGAACCCTCGATACCAAAATTAGCCGTGATTGAGTGTTCCTGGTTGTTATCCTTGATACGAATGTTCTTGTCATTCCATCGCTCCACATTAAACTTCAAGAATCCAAAAGCTTCCATCGCTTGCTTAACAGAGTTTGCCACGATGTAGCATTTTGAACCGCTGTCTGTGTCTAATATCTGATAAGCAAGTGCGATTGCAGCAGTAAATGAGGTTTTCCCATTCTTCCGAGCAAGCATGATAAGCGCTTCTTTGAACCTGCGCTCATTTGTACCCTTGTAGTAAAATCCAAACAGGTTCACAACTACAAAATGTTGCCACGGTTGCAAGAGCAATGGCTTATTACGGATAGACACCGCAAACATATCATCACCCTGCTGATGGACTATCGTGTTTTCGATGAAGTGAACAACGAAATCAACGATATCCTCATCCATTTCAAACTCAGGATTTTCAAGATCGCGCAAGAAACGTTCAGCTACAAGAATGTTCTCCTCGCAATGTTCCTCTCTGTGAGAAATGACGTGCCGAGCATAATCTTTCGCTTTATCAAGATTACCCATTGCCAGTCACTCGCTTCTTCTTGATTTCGTTCTTGAACTTCAGGACCTCAGTAAGCACTGACTCACCCTCTTGTTCTACTACCTCACCAAGAGACTTAGGATTCATCATCAACTGATTAGAGTAGCTGAGGATGTCTTTCCTCAAAATTTCCATCGCTGTCAAGATTGGAACTTTGCGCTCATTTTCAGCACCAGCTTTATTGACGTAGGTGTCTGTTACTGGATAACCCATGTCAGCATAATCTTGAGCAAGTTTCTGATACTGATAGAGCATTCCTGCAAAAATATCAATAATCATCTCAAATTCTTTTCGATAAGTGCCTAAGTCTTTCATCTGCTTGACCACTTTTGACTTAATCGACTTTGCTGTAATTGGTTTAGCCAAAAACTACCTCCTTCCGTCAAAATCGCTTAGTTTTTATCCCCTTTTTCTCTGGAGGCCCCCGACTTGGAAAAAGTTCCCTTCACCGGTTCCCAGAGGCTTCGAAAAAATTTTTTTGAAGTGGGGGGGATAAAAAATTTTTTTCATTTTTCATTTTTGTTTTTGAAAAAATTTAAAAATTCTTTTTTTCTTTTCTTCTGCCAATAAATTCCATTTCCAATTATCTTATCGTTGTTGCGGTCGTGGAACGTATTATGTTTGCGGTTGGTCAGCGGCAAACAATTCCAAGATACATACTCAAGTTCTGGATACTCAGATACTGGGTAAATATGATGAACCATTTCAGCTGGAACTGACTGCCCATATCTTAGACTTTCTTGACAAAGGTAATCGTGTTGTCTCATGACCTTGTCACGGAACTTGTTCCACTTCCTTGTCTTCAAGCTCTGTCTGACTGGTTTGTTGTACATGATATACACTCCCTTTGCAAAACAAAAGGACAGGCTCTTGACCTATCCCATCTCATACAAGAAATCTATGCTACCATAATAAACCTTTTTTTGTGAGACTTCAAGATGTCTTTTGTCTCATCTTTTATTTACAAAATCATATACGAGAGCTCCAATAAATACTAATGGCAGAAATAGAAAAATCAATCCATATTTAAATATTTTTCCTATGTCTTCTTTTGTCCAATCGAAAACAATTTTCAAAAACATCAATGCGATAAAATAACAAACTAAATATCCTATGAGTAACATATATCTCTCCTTCAACTATACCAATTTTATCCCTCACTTTCACATATCTTATATTTTGTTAAACTCACTCTAAATCTCAAACCCTTACTAATCATAGGTTTTAAAGAGTTTCATTTTTTCACTTTATGCTTAACTCATTATGTGAAAGTAATATCTAAAAAAATTAAATGACAAAGTTCCGTAGTGCATCATCAAGCTCTGCTTGTTCTATTCCTATGTATCTCAGGGTAATTGCAGGTGATGAGTGATTGAACATTTTTTGTAATGTTCCTACGTCCTTTGTCTTGTTGTAATATTTATAGCCAAATGTTTTTCGCATTGTGTGAGTGCCGACATTATCAATGCCAAGTTCTTCAGCTGCTTCATGTATGATTTGATAGGCTCGCTCACGAGTGATCGCTTTATTCTGACCTTGCCTACTTTTGAATAAGAAATGATGAAATGGTTTCCCTTCAACATATCTCCTCATTTCTTTCTTGAGTTCTTTTGTCATCCGTCTCGTTATCTGCTTGCCAGTCTTCCGTTCTCTCAGTTTGATGTGCCATCCCTGGACATCTTTAACTTTCAAGGTAAGTATATCTCCGACTCGCAAACCAGTATTCAGACCTGTGATGAATAGCATATAATACATCTCATTCCACTCTCTGAGATAATCTTTCATTGCCTGAATGTCGTCATTATCTTTTATCGGTGATACAAATTCCATATTCTACCTCCTTTCCCAAAACAAAAAGCCAGCATTTGCTGACTCTTGACGATACTTCTGTTGGACAACTTTTTTGACTAGAATTAAGGATGACTCCTAAAGTGTGATGTGTGTTTTTGTTTCAGAAGTTCATGCTATCATAATAACCCTTTTTTTGTGAGACTTCAAGATGCCTTTTGTCTCATGTTTATTTATAGCTCACCTTTCAAAATAGCGTACTGTTCTAGGATAATCCTTCTACGTCGATAGATTGTAGCTTTGCTCATGAATTTCTGTTCTGCTATTTCTTCCCATCTCAATTGAGGATATCTCCAGCGCAGATTGAAGATTTCCTTATCTTCATCGACTAGATTGATCAGGAGTTTGTTAATAATAGCTTTGAACCCTTCGAGAAATTTTAAGGTTGGATCATCTGCGATTCTGATTGCGATAGTTTCGGTAGGTTTGCTTATTCCTACGCTAGGCCCACTTTGAGCATCTGGATTTCGAGTTTCTAGTTCTAGCCTTCTCAAATCTATTGTACGTTGAACGTTTTGAAATTTGAAAAGTTCTCTGTCTAATGTTTTGAGGTCTTCGTCGCTCAATTTCTTCAAATCCTACCTCCTCGAAATCTTCGTGTTTGTTTCCATTTGATAATCTTACCATCGTTATTATTATTAAAATAATCTGGCAATCTTGCTGTTGGACTTTCTTTGTAGACCACTTTTTCAACTACCTGGATTGCAGGCATCATTTCATCATCTATCCACCCAACAAGCCACGCAGGGTTTACATCATAGGTTTTAGCGATCATTTCGATTTGCTTAATGGACGGATATCCACCCCGTTCGTACAAATGAATTGTATTTTGGGAGACACCTGTCTCTTTCGCCATTTGTCCTACAGAGAGACATAAGTCCTCTCTAAGTTCTTTCAGTCTTAACTGCATCTTGCTCTCCACTTTCTAGTATTAGCTTTTATGAATGCCGCTTGCTCTTGCATCTGCTTCCATTCATAATCCATGATAATTTCAAGTTGATTGTTACAAAAGACTTTTAAGAAATCATTTTGAACTTCTAGCTTCTCAATATCCTTATAGGCCCTTTCATACAGTTCATCTTCCAGGAATCTAATACGCTCTGCCATTGCTTCTTGAATGATGATGTAAGTTGGTTTCTTGTACTTTGTCATTACAATCTTACCTCATCTCCAACTTTCTCCTACAATTCTTCCAACTCAAAATATTCTGTCAGCTCACTCTTCAATTCCTCTAGAGTTTCACATCGTTCAATTAAATCAGACACATCGTATTGTGTATCCACTTTGTTCAGAGTGTTTTCTGCTACTGCATCTGCCACCCATTTTGGATGTGTACCAGGGCGAGAAAATTGATCTTGTGGCAATAGCTCAAGCAATGCTTCATATCGTTCTTCTAGTGAAGTCAAGGCACCAAGCGTATCAATAAATGCAGTATCTGATTTTCTGTTTTTAAAAATTTCTGGGTAATTTTGTTCTGCAATTTCTGCATAGATGGCAGACCATTCTTCGTCTGAAAAATGTGATTTTTCAACTAGTGCACCGTATTCGATTTCTTTTCCATTGATTTTAGTTTTGTAATTCATAGTGTGACCTCATTTCCAATTTCTGTATTATTGTATTTATCTTCACTCACCACAAACACGTTACCATTGACCGTGATAGTGAATAGATTTCCGATTTTTCGTTTTTCTGTAACCTTGCCAGTTATCTGTGCCTTGCTATCAGCGTGATAAACTAGCAAGGGTTTATCTAGCTGACTGCGTTGCATAAATAGTAGGCAAGTTGTTAGTAAGGCATAGCCAATTAAGAAGCGTTTCATGTGTCAACCTCCTCGTCTTCATTTGGAAAAATTTCTTCAATTTTCTCCAAGGCATATTTTTGTCCATCTTTTATAAATTTTAACCATTCTTCAGATGATATTATCATCACTCCACCTCCTCATTTTTTATTGATTCATACGCTCTTTTATAAGCATCCAAATATAGAAATACTATTTCAGACACTTTTTTACCAGCGAATTCAAGAGTCTCATAGTATTCTGAATCTTGTTCACTCAGGAATTCTCGAACAGTATCAGTAATGTGTTTGAATCCATTCCGATCATCGAAATATTCAAATAGTTCATCAAAATAATATCGATCATTTTCGTCTAAGTCTTCATATCGCTTATTATCAAAGAAATACTCAAGAATAATTTTTTTAGCTTCATCTTCATCATAAACAAAAAGATTTCGACTAGATGCTTTAATTTTTTCAATAAAATATCCAGCGCTGTTTGTGAAATCCTTATAGAAATCTTCCCAACTACCCATATTATTAAAATTTACTGCAACCAACTCACCGAAATCACCTGTGATGGCTAGAGATGAATTTTTCTTATCGAAAATATATCTTAGATTATACATTAGATTATATTCTGGACTATGATAATCAATGATTGTAATATCATCTAATTCGATTTTTTTAGCAATGTGCTTGTTAAAATAGTGTGCAAATGATTCCATCACTCAACCTCCTCCACTTCAAATAGTGGATTATTAAACACTTCACCAAAACCAGAATATTCTAGTTCCTTTCGTGTAAATTTTTCGTTGTTTTTCCAATTATTAAAAAAATGGAATCCAGTTTCTGTTTGATTTAGATAATCATCTGTATTTTTTAACTTGACTCTATACTTTGGTTCTTTCTCAGCCTCGTAGTCAAAAAGCCAAGCTCTAACAAATATTTCTTGGTTTTTCTTGACTTTAAGCCATTTTTTCACGAATTCGCTATTTTTAGCGTAGAGATGGATTGTGTTACTATCTAGTGCATTACACAAACTAAAATCTTTTAAAAGTTGGCATTCGAAAATCCAGTCCTCTATGAACTCTGGAACTTTGACTTTTTCACGTTCAACCATGACTTCAAGCTTTCCTTGCTCATAACCACTGCGATATTTCATCGAACCGTAGTCGTCCCCTAATTCTTTAAGGATGTCATTAAGCCATCTAGTCTGTGTCGTCGGATCAAACCCTCTTATTCGACGAACGACATCTTTTAACTTGAACGGCAACGGTTCTGGTTCGTCTAAAGACCGTAAGTCTTTCAAAACCAAATCAACCGAGGTCAATTTCTTCTTGCTAGCTTTAAATTTTTCATAGCGTTCAATTAGTCCCTGTATGTTCATTCTCAAACTCCTCGCTTTCTTTAAAATCGTCAACATAAAAATAATTGACATTCTTAGGGTTGACAGACAAATTTCTAATCCTCATCAAATTTCCATTGTTGAACTGACTAGTAATCTTCGTAAGTTCTTTTTCTGTAAAGTTTCTTACTAGAAAACTAAGTTCTTCACCATTAGAGAAGCAAATTTTTATTTTTTGATAATTGCTAACTTGCTCACTTTCAGGTTCATAACCAAGCAAGTATCCTACGCTCACTCCAAAATAATCTGCTAACTGACTTACTTTATTAGTTTTGATTTGACTTTCCCCATTTTCCAAATTTTGTATAGTTCGGTATGAGACAGCTATTACTTCAGATAATTCCTGCTGAGTCAACCCCTTTTCTTTTCTTAATTGTTTTAGTCTGTTCATCCTTCACACCTCCCTAAAATGGCAATCCATCATCTGGAATATCCATCGGATCACTTGCTCCAAAACTTGGTGGCATCTGGTTTTCCATGCTTGACTGATTCGCAGAATTATCCTTCTTTTCAAGTGTTTGAAAGCTTTCAGCTACAACTTCCGTCACATAGACACGTTGTCCTTGCTGATTATCATAGCTACGAGTCTGGATGCGGCCTGTGATTCCTACCAGGTTCCCTTTTTTGCACCAGTTTGCGAAATTTTCAGCTTGCTGGCGCCACATGATGCAACTGATAAAATCAGCTTCACGATCACCTGCTTGATTCTTAAAATTCCGATTCACTGCCAAACTGAATGTCGCAACTGCAACATTTGATGGTGTGTATCGCAACTCAGGGTCACGAGTCAATCGACCTACCAAAACAACATTATTGATCATTGTTTAACTCCTTTTCTACTTCATCAATCAACCAGTCAAGGTTCTTGCGTGCCTTCTTCAGGTCTTCAAGACCGTTTTTCTTCTGGAACCGAAGCATATACTTGATTGCGTTGCCCCAGCACCACGCTGCTTTTCCTGATAGATTGCCAATAAAGTTGTCAATCACTTCTATACTTTCAAGACCTTTTGCTCCTTGGTAGTGGCTTGGTTTATTTACGTTGTCAATTTTTTCAGGTTCCATTATTCATCCCCCTCCTTATTTCCTAAAACAGCATCTTTTGTAAAAGTGTCGCCAATTTCATAGTACTTGTACTCCTCGGATGTCACTTTAAATGTTTCTTCAACGTGCTTATTACCTGCATATCCAGAAACGACCAGAATATATTTTCTTTTGGTTCTGGTTGGCACAAGTACCGAACTTTTACCATTCATAACAGGTATGAATGTTGTGTAAGGTTCATCAATGTACTTGTCTACAACCGTCCCACTCGAAATCTGGTGACATCCCACGAGGAATAATGCGAGTGAAACAACACTTAGGATTTTTAAATTTTTCATGAATGCCCTCACAAGAACAAACTAGCTAGCCATATCAAGAATGCACATGTAATGATTTTTGAAATACTGCTCTTTACTGCATACGAATAATCCTCTTCGGATTCTTTTTTGCTAGATAACACAGGCCAGATGAAAGATAGTAGTGCATCCATTCCTAATGCTTGCCAGACTGTAATTTTACCAACTGGAACAATTGTTGTGATAATCTCATTCCATCCATACTGAACTACAAACGGCGATACAACGATTACAAATACCGTCCCTAATACAACTCCTAGTCTTTTCATTTTATAAATCCTCCTCTTTAACAAACACCCCATCAATCATCTTACCTTTGCGGTCCTTGATAACTTCATAAGCTTCTTCTAAGCAATTTTCAGCTGTAGTACCATTGCAAAATGAAACCGTACTAATCACGCTATCAAGAAACATCAGGTCTGCTTTGATTAAAGGAATCTGTGTCTCATTATGGCAGATATGAGCGTATAGTTTTTGAGCGATATTCCCTAAACTAGAAACCATCAGCAACAATTCAAGTTCTTGTTGATTTGCTTGAATCTGAGCGCCGTTCTTAATCTGCTGTTCAAATCCAATCAAGACTACCTGGATGTCTCCAAGCGCATCGTAAATCAGTTCAGGTTTATCCTTGGCGATACCCTCAAACAATTCTCCTGACTCTTCCATCAACTTTAAAAACTGTTTGACAGGATTTGCTTCATGTAGATTTCTGTCAACAAACCACTGTTGAACCTTTTCTTCCAAATTCATTTTTGTATTCATCTCACTTTTCCTCCACTTCTTTAAATGATTCCATTGTCTGAATAATTTTTTCTAACATAGATTTATGTAACGTGATGTAATTATTTTTCTTCACTTGTTCACAGAAGATACAAATTCGATCGCCAAAAAATCTGCAATTTTCAGTTAAGCGATGTCTTTCATCTGACTCTATTTGTTCCTTGTTGGCTAAGCCAACAAGGATTACTTCATCAGATTCTTTCCAATCTGGAAGTGCTACAGCTTTGTATAAGTTTTCAAATGCTAAATCGGTTAAAATATCTCTAGCCATTCGTTTCCTCTCTTTTCTTCGTAATCAAGTAGTAGCAGTCAACTGCTCCGTAGTCAATCCTGATGTTTTCTCCACTCATGCTTTTACGAAAGCGTGGATTGTTAACAGCAGAGTAGCTGGCTTGATGTTGCTTTAATTCGTTGATTGCGCCATGTATGTGGCCAAAACTCCCAATGAGTATCTTGCGGTGACCATTATAAATGAAGTAGAGCTCAATCATCTTTGCAAAACTCCTTGTAGATTTTTTCGAAAATTTCTGACACCAATTTTTTAGGTATATTAGATCTCTCGTTGTATGATTTTGAGAAATTCTTCCACTCTATGTCCTGCTTGATAATTTTATTCTTAAGATTAAGTTCAATATTGCTTCCAAAAACCGTCCGTTTTTGTAAAGGATAATCATAATTATTGTATCTAGCTAGGTTTTTGTATGGAATTCTGAATCCAATAATATCCTCAATGTAGGGCCACAGTCTGTCAGCTGCTGGATTCTCAATAACCCAAAATTGTGGTCTATATCTTTTTATGATTTCTATTGTGTTGAAAGCTGTTAGCTCGCCATTGACCCTTTTTAAAAATTGCCTGTCGTACTGATAATTTATATAGGCTGACTCGTAATCCCTATTTGCCCTGATCGTGAACGGTGAAGGTCTTACTTGTGGAGCAAACAAGCTATCAGAGACATCATTGCGTTTCCAGCACGCATTTCCGTTTTCCATTGCAGAAGCATTTGACCATGACTCACATGGCGGACTAGCTATTACAAGGTCTGGCTTTGGTAATTTGTCTAACGCGCCAAAGAGCGTATTGTCACCAAATAAACGCCCATAATCAGCAAGATTCAAATTTATAAAATGATTGTTCTTGTTTTCTATATCCATTCCGATTGAATAGATTTCAATATTCGTCTCCCCCGAACTATTCAGAGAGTTAGCACCCTTGAAATAAGAACCATTCCCACTATCAAAGAGTGCCCAGACTGTCATTTTTTTAATAATTGATACCTCCAATCATCCCTTCACCTCAACTGGATAGAAATTCCCAAAAGAGCCTCTCAATGCCTTGCCTACCTGTAAGGCTGCCGCCCGAGAAATAAACCGCATGGCTTTCTTCTCCTCAGAACATGAAATGTCCAAGCCAGTCACACCGATAACAGCGGACCTCAAAAACGGCTTATCTTCTCTTGCCCCATGTTTTAAGATAAACATCAGCCACCTCCGTTTTCAAGCCTTTCAAGTAGTTCACGTTTACGCTCTTCGAGTTCCTTCTTGGTCTCATCACTGGTATTGTTGACATAGTTAGGTTGTGACCATTCAGGAACATTTGATTTCTGATTACCAGGACGTTTGCTGATTTTGCTTTCCTTGTAAGCTCGCTCGCGTTCATCGACTGCTGCAATGGTCAAGACTCCATCGTTTTTCCAATTTGTCAAAATCGCTCTGATATAACTGAAATTTCTTTTACCATTGTCAGCAGCAAGACCAATTGCTTTCAGGACAACTTTCGCTTCCATTCCATCCAAAGTGATGAACTCTTTTAAGATTTCAAATTGAGTTCCATCCAACGGAGCAATACGAGATTGATATTCTTCGACGATGAGTGAGACTGGATTTTCATCTACATCTTTCTCTATCTCTGTATCTATATCTTTCTCTATATCTCCGTTACACTTTGTTTCATCGGTGTTACATTGTAACACTAATTGATTCTCTCGAAACTTGCGAACCCTTCTGGCGCTTGCGGTTTCACTACCTACCATCTCAGGAACTTGCTCTAAAAAATAATCGCGGTCGGAGTTTCTAGTCAATAACCCTTTACTTTCCAAGAAAATCAAAGTAATTTTAATATCTTCGACATTCTCATCAATTACCAGAGCGATTTCTTCAGCTAGATTATCAGCAAGTCCATCATAGTATATGTGACCACCATCTTCTAGGCTAATCAACATCATTTTGAGATAGATGATGGTATGCGTATCACCGCCTGCAATCTTACGAAGCAATTTCATTTCTTTAGACTTGAAAAAATCCTGAGCTAGTTGAATCCAGTAGTATCGCTTGTTTTTAACTACCATTGATACCCTCCGTTTTAATCCACAAATGTTTCTTTTCGTGTCACGGGATCAATATCCACACGGCGACCTGTTTTAAAGTCGATAAACCCTTTTTCAACTTGTGGCGCTTGAAATTGAATCTTCTTTTTTGCTCTCATGGCCATTTTAAGTTTGATATTCATCATCAGTGATTCAATCAATACCACTGATACTACTGTGCCTACTGCGATAATTTGTAAATTGTTCATGTTTTTTATCCCCTTTTTGTGCTATAATATAGTCAAATAATTTTGCTAAGACCTTGTCCAGAAGCCTTTTAGTAAAGTTATTATATTTGATTAGAGAGCCATTCTTTGATGGCTCTTTTTGACCATTTCTTACCAGGTAATTCCTTTGGGAACCCCTTCATGTAACGATAATTATCTGAAAATGTGTCATACTTAATTCCTAGAAATTCACAGGTAGTGCTCACATCCATCAACTCTGGATAATGGTCGCTATCTTTTTCTATTTCAACCAGCCTTGTGATTGTGTCCTTGATAATGGATTTAATCCATTCAGATAGTGAAAGTAGAACATTGTCCATCTTCTTCCCCTTCCCCTTCCTACCCTTCGTCAAATGAGTTCAATTTCATGATTTTCATCTTTGTATTGGTGCTTGGCTCCCACGTCATCCAATATTTCAATGCTGCTTCTGCGAATTTCTTTGGAAGTAAGTCATAGCGACTAATGTTGAAGTGGTCTTTAAAGTCAATCTCAGCTTGTCTAAATACCGACTGAGCAAAAATCTTATCCGCATAAGCTGGACTATCAATACCACCGAGGCAAGCCACTACACGAGCCTTGCGCTTCTTCAGTAGCGATTGAGCATAGCTTGGATGAATCGGTTGCTCACTCTTGAGATAGTCAATATCTTCCAGCATGGTCGCTTGTTGCTCACGCAATTTCTTTTGTCCAGTAAATAAAGCAATGAAGGCATCCTCGTCCAAGTCCTCGCGGATAAATCCGCCCTGCTTGCGAATAGCTGGCAAGACCTCTGATGTCACCCAGCGCTTGAATTCCTTAGCCTGAGGTAGCTTGCTGGATAAGATAAGAGAGTAGAGACCAGATTCGTTGATGATGATAGTTTCTTGAACTCTTCCTAAATTATCTGTGAGGCCCTGTTTTAGGGCGTCATCTTCATCAACGTGAAGAGCAATCGCATTTCTAGCCTTACTATATCCTAGGATGTCTGCAACATCTTTCCCGACAAACCAAGGCTCGTCATCAATTGTCAAAGTACGGACTTCCTGCCCGTGAAAGTTAAAAATTTCGTTCATAATATTCCTTTCTAAATTTGGTATAATGAAATAAAAACGATTGGAGAAATCTTATGGAAGTATCTACTGTTGATTATTATTTCAGTGTGATTTCAAAAACTTTAACGATTCAAATTCCTCAATCTTGTCCTTTGTGTGGAATCGGAAACAATCCAACCACCAACGAAGTAGGAAGATTAGAAATCCAAGAAGGTTACGTTTTTACTCTGCACCATCGTTGTCCAGCTTGTAAGAAATACCATATGACGAATCAAGAGTATTTAAACCAAGATGACAAAACAACTATGATCCTTGTTTATCCCAATAAAGTTGTTATCGATATAGACGATCTTTTCATTGAACATGCTCCTAGATTTGTAGAGTTTTACAGTGAAGCGGTTGAGGCCGAAAAGATGGGATTGGAAAACATTGCAGGAACAGGATATCGCTCTGCTATCGAATGCTTAATTAAAGATTACGCCTTGGCTTTTGAATTAGACGATAAAGAATATTTATCTGATCCAAAATTAACTTTTAACAATGCCATTGATAGGTATGTAAAAAATGATGACCTCTTAAAAGGTGCTCTTCATTTTATCCGAACAGTCGGTAATGGCTATACCCATTGGAACAAGAGTACCAGTATTTCATTACCTCAACTTAAAAACTATGTAGATATTATCATTCAGATTTTCAAATCTAAGTTTATGATGAAGTTTCTTCCAAATGTTTAATTCCTAAACGCATTTCAATTTCTGAGATGCGTTTTTCTTGTTCTGCAACTTTTTTATATAATTCTTCAACAGAGTAAGCTATAATTTTTTCCATCTTCCCCTCCTACTCCTCAAATTTCTCCCACGACTCGCTGATTCGCAATTTTTTATTAATGCGAAGCTTCAAGTCATCACTTCCTTTGCCATCTTTGAAAAGTTGTGTGATGGCTGATGGGCTAACACCTACGACGATAGCCAAATCTGTCTGCGACCACCCACGTTTTTCAATTCGCTCTTTTACAAGCTCAATCCATTTAAGATGTTGTTGGCTCATGTAACCTCCTCCTTTTTAATTAGTTAAGTTAAAGAGTTAGTAAATTATTTTATAAAATGCTTGACAGTTTTTAGCGTATCTGCTAAAATGAAAGCATAATTAAAAACCTTGATAAAACATTATATCTATCAACTTACTTGCTCGCCAAAGCTATTTTTTTTAGATAAGTTTTAACTTCGTTTTTTACTAACTCATTAACTTACAAAAACTATTTTAGCGTAAACGCAAAATAATGTCAACTTTTTTTGCGTATTTTGTAAAATATTTTTTGTCATGTCTTAGAAAGGCTGATAAATCAATGTTTTCTACTTTTGAAATCGTAAAAGATTTATGTGAAAGACAAGGGATTTCGCTAAATACTTTAGAAGATAAACTAAAACTAGGAAAGAATTCTTTGTATGGTTTGAAAAGAAATCAACCGTCTGCTGAACGGTTGCAACAAATCGCCGACTACTTCAACGTTTCCACGGACTATCTGCTAGGACGTACGGATAATCCTGCCATCGCTGGTGATTCAAAAGAGTATATATGGCAAGGGAAGACCCTAAACGTTGAAGAAATGGCATCGAATGTCATGATGTTTGGCGGTCGAGAATTAACAGATGAAAAGAAGAAAATCATCCAGTCTATCATTGAAGGTTATCTAAAAGAAGCTGGTGATTAGAGGTATTGCTTAGTGACTGAAAAAGAAATTATAAGTCATTTTCAGATTCGTATTATCGATTTCGATGGAGATTTGATGCCTGATGAACTTGGATTTTACGAAAAAGAAACCAACACAGCTTTCTTATCTAATAAACTCAGCAAAAAAGAGAGAGTTAAGGTACTACTGCATGAACTCGGACACAAAGACCACACACGCTCAGAGTACCAGAACGCTCGCCTACGCTGTGAAAACGAAGCTGATAGAAATATGATTCATCATCTCGTGAAAGACGCGCTAGAAAGCTTGGATGACCCCACAGAGTTTGATTACCTCAAATTCATGTCTTATTACAATCTAAAAACCATGACAAATGAAATCATGGTAAAAGAGGAATATCAGACTTTAATTGGTTAAATATGTTTTATAAACTGCTGAAGCAGAAAAAGAAAGGAACTACTTATGGCACTGTTTGGTAAAAAGCAAGATGATAGTTTAGAGGTTGAACTCTTCACAGAGGAACCGAATGAGCGAGTTTTTGAGTTTAAGAAATCAAAAACTGTTGTAAGAATCGATGATTATTTTATCAGGATTGCAAGAAAGTCAAATGTTTCAAATGTTTTACTTCACGGATTGGATGGAGAAAAGTCAATTCTGTTATCAGAAATTACTGCTTATCAATTAAAAGAGCCAGGTGCAACTGTTGGTTACCTTCAGTTGGTCTATCCTGGATCATCCGATACAAAAGGTGGTGTTTTTGATGCAGTCAAAGATGAAAATACAGTGACTTTTCTCAAAGAAGACAAAGCAGCTATCTTAGAATTAAAACAAGCTATTGAAAAAGCTTTAAAAGATAAAGTCAAGAAATAACAAAAAAGCCCCACAATCGCCCTCGCCAAAGTTTGATTGTGAAGCTCACCCTTATAAAAAATCAGCCATTAAAAAGGCCTCTTTTCTATACCCTATTTTACACCATGAAAGGAGTGATGTCAATATTCTCAATGTTTAGACCTTGTCCAGAAGCTGATAAACAAGGAGAATACAATGAAATATAATAAAACAAAATACCCAAATATCTATTACTACGAGACCTCAAAAGGTAAGAGATATTATATCAGACGCTCTTTCTTTTTTCATGGTAAAAAGAAAGAGATTACTAAAAGCGGTCTCACAACCCTTCCACAAGCTCGTGCAGCCTTAACAGAGATTGAACAACAAATCCAAGATCAGGAATTAGGTATCAATACGAATCTAACTCTTGATCAGTATTGGGATATCTATTCTGAAAAGAGATTGTCAACAGGGCGCTGGAATGACACTTCCTACTACCTCAATGACAATCTCTATAAGAACCATATCAAGCCAAAGTTTGGTTCTGTCCTGCTTAAAAATTTGGATAGAAATGAGTATGAACTCTTTATCGCTGAAAAGTTGCAGAACCATACCAGATACACTGTTCAAACTCTCAATTCCAGCTTCATGGCATTGCTGAATGATGCCGTGAAGAATGGAAATATGCTCTCAAATCGCTTGAAAGGTGTCTTCATCGGCCAAAGTGATATCCCTGCTGCTAACAAGAAAGTGACTCTCAAAGAGTTTAAGACTTGGATAGCAAAGGCAGAAGAAAATATGCCAAAACAGTTCTACGCTCTTACCTATCTGACAATTTTTGGATTGAGAAGAGGAGAAGTCTTTGGATTGCGCCCTATGGATGTCACTCAGAACGACAGCGGACGGGCTATACTACATCTTAGAGATAGTCGAAGCAATCAGACCTTGAAAGGAAAAGGAGGGCTTAAAACGAAGGATTCAGAGCGATATGTCTGCCTTGATGATATCGGAACAGACCTTATCTATTATCTGATAGCTGAAGCTTCTAAGATTAAGCGAAAGTTAGGGATTATCAAGGAACAGCACAAGGATTATATCACTATCAACGAGAAAGGTGGTCTTATCAATCCAAACCAGTTAAATAGAAACTTCAATCTAGTGAATGAAGCAACAGGATTGCATGTAACACCTCACATGATGCGTCACTTCTTCACAACTCAAAGCATTATTGCAGGAGTTCCACTTGAACAATTAAGCCAAGCGCTGGGCCATACAAAGGTTTATATGACAGATCGTTATAACCAAGTTGAGGATGAACTCGCTGAAGCGACAACAGATTTATTTCTTAGTCATATTCGCTAAAAAAGTCCCCTCCAATTCCCCGACCAAAATCCGAAAAATACCGAAAAATATCGAAAAATGATTTTTAGAATAGTCCCCAAAAGCCTGAAATAGAGCCAAAAAACTCCACCTGATTGGGTGGAGTTAAGGGAGATTATTATGAAAAAGAAAAGTTTAGGATTTTATTAAATAAAGTTAGGAGGTCTTTATTTAATAACTATATGATACAAGACAAAGCTTAAAACTAGCTTAACTTTTCTCAAATTTTACTATTTTGCAAAAAAAAATCTATCACCATCACCTATCCACGAAAAAAGCCACCTGATTGGGTGACTTCATTAGGAGATTATGATGAAAAAAGTTTTAGGATTTCATTAAATAAAGTTAGGAGGTCTTTATTTAATGACTATATAATACTAGACCATCCTTAAATTTTGCTTAATAAAAAACAAATTTTATTATTTTTCTCGATTCATCCAAGTCATTCCTATACAATTATAGGTGGATAAGATTTCAAAGCCCATAGAACGATAGAATCCCAAGGTTCTTTCTGTCTGGTCTGTCACCAGCTGGACTTGATAGGCATCTTTGTAATCCTCTAAAGCCTCTTTCATCAAGGCGCTACCAATCCCTTGACGCTGATAGATTGGTAAAACAATTAAATCCTGAACCAATACTGATGAGAATCCATCGCCAACCAAACGAATCAAGCCTACCACAGCATCGCCATCAAGTGCCACATAAATCGCTAATGAATGAGATAAGGCCTGCTCCAGCATCTCTGGTTGATGGGTATAATTTGTCCAACCGACAACCTGATAGAGATGCAAAACATCCTCTAGCTTGACAATTTCTTGCTTTTTAATAGTAATCATCTCAACACCTCTTAGAGTTCTCTCAAGCTCTTGTACTGCTGTCCATTTTTGTCAAAATTTTCAGGACGCAACCATGTTTCCAAACGAGCTTTGACTTTTGGCCAGTCCTTATCAATCATAGACAACCAATCCGTATCCCTCGTGCGCCCCTTATAAACCACTGCCTGACGGAAGGTTCCTTCATAAATAAAGCCCAAACGTTCCGCTGCTCGTCTTGATGGCAGGTTAAGAGCATCGCATTTCCACTCATAGCGACGATAGTTAAGTTCCTCGAAAACATAGCGCGCCAGGAGATACTGGGCTTCTGTCCCTATTCGTGTCCCCCTGAGCTCTGGAGAAAAAGTGACAGCTCCCACTTCTATTACTCGGTTATTCTGGTCAATACGCATGAGAGAAAAAGTTCCTAAAACCTTACAAGTTTCCTTGTCTATGATTGCATAGTAAAAACGGTCCTTACGAGCTAACATCTGATTTAAAAGGGTAACCAGCTCCTCCATATCTGCCACTGGTTCCTGAAAAAGGTAGGTCCACATCTCCCGAGGAGTATCCGGACCATAAACAGCTAATAAATCCTCCGTATGCTTTTCCACTGAAAGAGCTTCTATTCGAGCATATCGCCCTTCTAAGAAATCAATAGAAGGCAATTCACCTGGTGTATAACCTTCCATTGACTCACCAATCATTTGACCATATTCATTTACTGGCATAACTTTCCCCTTGTTTTGCTTTCCAAACTTTATAGTTGCCCATAGTATATCATACTTTCATAAGAAGACTCAAAAAATCCTCCAGATTCTACTCTGAAGGATTCCTATCTTATTTCACAACAATATTAACCAATTTATTCGGTACTGCAATTACTTTCACGATGTCCTTACCGTCAATTTCTGCTTTGACTTTTTCATCCGCTAGAGCAATTTCTTGCAATTCTTCGCGTGATAGGTCTTTAGCGACCATGAGTTTGGCACGAACTTTTCCTTTGATTTGGACAACGATTTCGATTTCGTCTTCAACCAATTTGCTTTCGTCCCATGTTGGCCAAGCCACGTAAGAGATTGACTCACCTGTTGCCGCAACTGTTTGCCAGAGTTCTTCTGCCAAGTGAGGTGAAAATGGGGCAATCAATTGGATAAAGCCTTTGGCGTAGTCCACATAGAGTTTGTCTTCCTTGTTAGCAGCGTTGACAAAGACCATAAGTTGAGCAATGGCTGTGTTGAATTTGAGGGACTCGATTTGCTCTGTGACAGCTTTAACGGTTTCGTTGTAAACCTTGTCGAGAGAGCCATTGTTTTCTGCAACAATTTCCTTGCTTGTAATCAAACGGTAAACACGGTCAAGGAACTTACGGCTTCCTTCCAGACCTTCTTCAGACCAAGCAATCGAAGCATCAAGTGGTCCCATAAACATTTCATAGACACGAAGGGTATCGGCACCGTATTGTTCCACAACATCATCTGGGTTAACAACGTTCTTGAGCGATTTAGACATCTTGGCTGGCGCTTGCTCCAACTCCTCTCCTGTTTCCACATGGAAGAAAGAACCGTCACGTTTTTCAACCTTGTCGGTTGCCACAAGAGCCCCACGGTGGTCACGGTAGCTGGTTCCCAAAATCATCCCTTGATTAAAGAGTTTTTGGAATGGTTCCTTAGTTGGAACAACACCGAGGTCATAGAGGAATTTATGCCAGAAACGAGCGTAGAGCAAGTGAAGTACAGCATGCTCTGCACCACCCACGTAGATATCTACTGGCAACCATTGTTTGAGAAGATCCTCATCAGCTAATTTCTCTGTGTTATGTGGGTCAATATAGCGGAGGTAGTACCAGCTTGAACCTGCCCATTGTGGCATGGTGTTGGTTTCACGGCGACCTTTAACACCATCTTCACGAGTCACTTCAAGCCAGTCTGTCAAGTTAGCTAGTGGACTTTCACCAGTACCTGAAGGACGGATGTCCTTGGTTACAGGCAAGACAAGTGGCAATTCACTTTCAGGGACAGCTGTTGATGTCCCATCTTCCCAATGAATGATAGGAATTGGCTCACCCCAGTAACGTTGACGGCTAAAGAGCCAGTCACGGAGACGGTAGGTAACCTTCTCTTGTCCACAGCCTTTTTCTTCCAACCAAGCCACAATCTTGGCAATAGCGTCTTCTTTGTTGAGTCCATCTAGGAAGTCTGAATTAACGTGAAGACCATCTTCTGTGTAAGCAGCTTCTTCAACGTTTCCACCTTCAAGTACTTCGACGATTGGAAGGTCAAATTGTTTGGCAAATTCCCAGTCACGTTGGTCGTGGGCAGGTACAGCCATAACGGCACCTGTTCCGTAACTAGCAAGGACGTAGTCCGCAATCCAGATTGGAATTTCTTTGCCATTGACAGGGTTGATGGCATAAGCACCAGTCCAAACCCCTGTTTTTTCTTTAGCAAGGTCTGTACGAGCCAAGTCAGACTTGAGGCTAGCTTGGTGTTTGTAGTCTGCTACTGCCTCTGCTTGCTCTGTGCTTGTGATAGCGTCAACCAAGTCATGCTCAGGAGCCAAGACTGTGAAAGTCGCACCAAAAAGAGTATCAGGACGAGTGGTAAAGACTGTGAATTCCTTGTCTGTTCCCTTAACCTTGAAGGTTACATTAGCACCAATAGATTTCCCAATCCAGTTGCGTTGCATGTCCTTGATAGACTCTGGCCAATCAAGTTCATCTAAGTCATTGAGCAAGCGCTCTGCGTAAGCCGTGATTTTGAGCATCCATTGGCGCATTGGCTTGCGGACAACTGGATAGCCTCCACGCTCAGACGTTCCATCAGGAAGAACCTCTTCGTTAGCAATGGCTGTTCCCAATTCCTCAACCCAGTTTACTGGCACTTCCGCTTCATAGGCCAAGCCTTTTTCGTAAAGCTTGGTGAAAATCCATTGCGTCCACTTGTAGTAGTTTGGATCTGTTGTGTTGACTTCACGATCCCAGTCGTAAGAAAATCCAAGCGCATTGATTTGGCGTTTGAAGTTGGCAATGTTCTCAGCTGTAAATTCTGCTGGGTCATTACCTGTATCCATAGCGTATTGCTCTGCAGGCAAACCAAAAGCATCCCAACCCATTGGGTGAAGGACATTGTAACCTTGCGCACGTTTGTAACGGCTGAGGATATCGGTTGCGGTATAACCTTCTGGGTGTCCTACGTGCAGACCCGCTCCAGACGGATAAGGGAACATATCAAGAGCATAAAACTTCGGTTTTGATGCATCTGTTCCTGTCTTAAATGTATGATGTTCTGCCCAGTAGCCTTGCCACTTAGGCTCAATTTCTTTATGATTGTAAAAACTCATGGTCTCTCTCCAATTTTGTGATGTTACTATTATACCATTTTTGAGGGAATTTGAAAGACGAGAAATGTTCTTTTGAGCTTGTATGAAAAGAAAGACTAAATCGCAAATCCAGCTTATTTAGCAGTATAAAAAATTAGCTAGCACTTGAAATTAACTTATATCGATTATTTGTCTCTTTCATCTTTTTCCCCTAGCGCCTTTGACTCATATTCCCCGTTTTAGATTTCTTTAAGGTTTTTATTATATCCTGTAGAACTCTACAATTTGAAAACATTAATAATCTAGGTAGAGAAAATGTTCGTAAAAAAGGAGATACTTATGAAAAAAATACTATTCTTTCTCTCTTGTGGCTGGATATTCCTTTCTTTATCAGGATGTTCTTCACCTATAGAAGCGGAAACTAGCACTGAAAAAGATTCAGATAACACTTTAGTTGTCTACTCGCCTAACCCTGAAGACCTTATCGAAGAAACAATCCCAACCTTCGAAGAAAAATATGGTATTAAGGTTGATTTAGTACAAGCCAGCACTGGTGAATTGTTCAAAAAAGCTGAGGCCGAAAAAGAATCCCCTGTAGCTGATGTTATTTTCGGAGGCTCCTACGCCCTCTTCTCTTCTAACGAAAATCTTTTTGAACCTTATATTTCCCAAGAAAACGACCAGATAATCCCTGAATATCAAAATAAAACAGGATTCTACACACCTTACACACTGGATGTCAGTGTTATCATTGCCAATTCAGCCCTTACAAAAGATATTAAAATTGAAGGCTACAATGATCTACTCAATCCTAAATTAAAAGGAAAAATTGCTACTGCTGATCCAAGTAATGCTTCTAGTGCCTTTGCTCAATTAACAAACATGCTTGTAGACCAAGGTGGATACGAAAATGAACAAGCTTGGACCTATGTAAAAAATCTATTTACCCTAGTAGATGGAAAGATTGCATCTAGTTCTTCAAATGTTTACAAAGCTGTCGCCGATGGGGAAATGGCTGTTGGACTCACCTATGAAGATCCTGCTTTAAAACTCTTAAATGATGGGGTTGATGTAAAAGTCATTTATCCAAAAGAAGGAACCGTCTTTTTACCTGGTAACGCAGCTATCGTCAAAAATGCCAAACACATGGAAAACGCTAAGAAATTTATCGATTTCCTCCTTTCTCAAGAAATCCAAGATAAGCTAGGAACTGAAACAACAATCAGACCCATTCGTAAAAATGCTAAAACCAATAAAAATATGAAGGCTATGACAGAAATCAAGATTGCCACCGAAGATTCCGATTATGTCATTAAAAACAAATCCGCTATTCTTAAAAAGTACAATGATATTTTCACAGATATTCTATCTAAAAAATAAAATTTGATTTCCCAATGATTAACTGTCGCACCCTACTATAAAATCAAAAAGATTGCTTCCGTTTTTGTAGAGAATTTTACTCTAATAGAATAGAATTATCGGTTTTAAAAACGCTTACATTATTTTAAAATAAACTTAAATAACATAACGGAGGTATCCATCATGAAAAAGAAATGGATGTATTATGCTGCTTGCGGACTAGCTCTTTTTGGTCTTGCCGCTTGTTCTTCTAGTGAATCTGCCGATGACAGTTCATCTGATAAAGGAGACGGCGGTTCGCTAGTCGTTTATTCACCAAACTCAGAGGGCTTAATTGGAGCAACTATTCCCGCCTTTGAAGAAAAATACGGTATTAAAGTAGAACTGATTCAAGCTGGTACTGGAGAACTTTTCAAAAAACTAGAGTCAGAAAAAGAAGCTCCTGTAGCCGATGTTATCTTTGGTGGTTCTTATACACAATATGCTACCCACGGAGAACTCTTTGAAAACTATACTTCAAAAGAAAATGATAATGTTATCAAAGAATATCAAAACACAACTGGCTACTCTACTCCTTATACACTAGATGGTAGTGTTTTAATCGTCAATCCTGATTTAACGAAAGGCATGAACATCGAAGGATATAGCGACCTTCTCAAACCTGAACTAAAAGGAAAAATTGCAACTGCTGACCCAGCAAACTCTTCTAGTGCCTTTGCTCAATTAACAAATATGCTACAAGCTCAAGGTGGTTACAAAGACGATAAAGCCTGGTCTTATGTAAAAGATCTCTTCACACTTATTGATGGTAAAATCGGTTCAAGCTCATCTGGTGTCTATAAAGCAGTCGCTGACGGAGAAATGGCTGTTGGTCTCTCTTATGAAGATCCAGCAGTTAAACTCTTAAATGACGGAGCTAATATCAAGGTAGTCTATCCAAAAGAAGGAACCGTCTTCCTACCTGCTAGTGCTGCTATCGTTAAAAAAGCGAAAAATATGGAAAATGCCAAGAAATTTATCGATTTTATTATCTCTCAAGAAGTACAAGATACACTTGGTACAACCACTACTAACCGTCCTGTTCGTAAAAATGCCAAAACAAGCGAAAACATGAAACCAATTGACAAAATCAAAACACTCACTGAAGATTATGATTATGTCATCAAGAATAAATCAGATATTGTTAAGAAATACAACGAAGTCTTTACAGATATCCAATCTAAACAGTAAAAGAGGTTCACTATGAGTGAGATCAAAATTATTAACGCCAAAAAAATCTACCACGATGTCCCTGTTATTGAGAATTTGAACATTACAATTCCAAAAGGAAGTCTCTTTACCCTTCTTGGGCCTTCAGGTTGTGGGAAAACGACTCTTCTTCGTATGATTGCAGGTTTCAACAGTATCGAAGGCGGAGAATTTTACTTCGATGATACAAAAATCAATAATATGGAACCCAGCAAACGCAATATAGGGATGGTTTTTCAAAACTACGCTATTTTCCCACATTTGACTGTTCGAGATAATGTTGCTTTTGGTCTCAAGCAAAAGAAAGTCCCTAAAGAAGAATTGGTCCAACAGACCAATAAGTATCTTGAACTCATGCAAATTGCTCAATATGCGGATCGAAAGCCCGATAAACTTAGTGGTGGACAACAACAACGTGTCGCCTTGGCACGCGCCTTAGCTGTTAATCCAAGTGTTCTCCTCATGGACGAGCCGCTCAGTAACCTAGATGCCAAACTTCGCTTGGATATGCGTCAAGCCATTCGAGAAATCCAACACGAAGTGGGAATTACAACTGTTTATGTGACCCACGACCAAGAAGAAGCTATGGCTATTTCAGACCAAATTGCTGTTATGAAAGATGGGGTGATTCAACAAATCGGCCGACCAAAAGAACTCTATCATAAACCAGCTAATGAGTTTGTAGCAACCTTTATCGGACGCACAAATATTATCCCTGCCAATCTCGAAAAACGGAGCGACGGCGCTTATATCGTCTTTTCAGATGGCTATGCCCTTCGAATGCCAGCTCTTGATCAGGCTGAGGCACAAGCTATTCATGTAAGTATTCGTCCTGAAGAATTCATTAAAGATGAATCTGGAGATATTGAAGGAATTATTAGCGATAGCGTCTATCTTGGACTGAATACTGAATACTTCATCGAAACAGGATTTGCCTCAAAAATTCAAGTTAGCGAAGAATCAACTTTTGAAGAAGATCTACAAAAAGGCGATCGTATTCGTCTACGAATCAATACTCAAAAATTAAACGTCTTTTCTGCAGATGGTTCCCAAAACCTGATAAAAGGAGTCAACCATGGAACGTAAAAAACTAAATATTTGGACAGCCTCCTCTTTCTTCATCTTTCTTACCTATCTTGTCTTTCTCGTTTATCCTATCGTTACCGTGCTCAAGCAAGCACTCATACATGAAGGACAATTCTCACTAGCTAATTTTGTCACTTTCTTTAGTAAAGCCTACTACTCTGAGACACTTGTCAACAGTTTCAAGGTTTCCATTACCGCTACTGTCACTTCCTTAGTTGTAGGAACCCTATTAGCTTATCTCTTTTCCATGTATGACTTCAAGGGAAAGAAATTTCTACAAATATTGATTATCATTGCTTCCATGTCAGCTCCTTTCGTGGGAGCCTACTCCTGGATTCTCTTGCTGGGACGAAATGGGGTCATTACTAAATTCCTGACAAATACCCTTCATCTTCCAGCTATCGATATTTATGGATTCAAAGGAATTGTACTTGTCTTTACACTGCAACTATTCCCACTGGTATTTCTATACGTTGCTGGGACAATGAAAAGTATTGACAATTCTCTACTTGAAGCTGCTGAAAGCATGGGTTCCTTTGGATTTAAGCGTATCGTAACGGTTATTTTACCTCTCCTAGTTCCAACCTTACTAGCAGCTGCCCTGCTTGTATTTATGAGAGCATTCTCAGACTTTGGAACCCCTATGTTGATTGGTGAAGGATATCGGACTTTCCCTGTTCTGATTTATACCCAATTTATTAGCGAGGTTGGAGGAAATTCAGCTTTTGCATCTGCTTTAGCAATTATGGCGATTATCATTGCCTTGGCAATTTTCCTTATCCAAAAATACATTTCAAATCGCTACAGTTTCAGCATGAATTCGCTCCATCCAATTGAGCCTAAAAAAACTACAAAAGGAAAAATGGCTGCCATTTATGCAACAGTCTACGGAATTATCTTGTTCTCTGTTCTACCTCAAGTCTACTTGATTTATACTTCTTTCCTAAAAACATCAGGTATGGTATTTGTCAAAGGCTATTCTCTAAACAGTTACAAGGTAGCTTTCAATCGTATGGGATCTGCTATTTTCAATACCATTCGTATCCCTTTGATTGCCTTAGTTCTAGTTGTCCTATTCGCAACATTTATCTCCTACCTAGCCGTTAGAAAACGTAATTTGTTTACAAACTTAATTGACAGCCTCAGTATGGTCCCTTATATTGTACCAGGAACCGTTCTAGGGATTGCCTTCATTTCTTCCTTCAATACTGGCCTATTTGGAAGTGGATTTCTTATGATTACAGGGACAGCTTTCATCTTGATCATGTCCCTATCTGTCAGAAGATTGCCTTATACTATTCGCTCATCTGTTGCTAGCTTGCAACAAATAGCACCAAGTATTGAAGAAGCCGCTGAGAGCTTAGGAAGTAGTCGTCTCAATACCTTTGCCAAGATTACAACTCCAATGATGCTATCTGGTATTATTTCTGGAGCTATCCTATCTTGGGTTACAATGATTTCAGAACTTTCTACTTCTATCCTCCTCTACAATGTCAAAACAAGAACAATGACTGTAGCCATTTATACAGAGGTTCTCAGAGGGAATTACGGTGTAGCCGCAGCCTTGTCAACTATCCTGACTGTTCTAACAGTAGGTTCCTTGCTCTTGTTTATGAAAATCTCTAAAAGTAATAGCATTACACTTTAGTTTTCCCCATCAAAAACAGCCGAAAGGATTATCCTCGGCTGTTTTTTCTTATCTTGATATTCCTATCAAATCCTCAGTTCCTAGCAAGCAAGTCCAGACTGATTAAATAGAGGCTTCCTCCATCTTCTCCCGTCCTAGTTCTCGGTAACTACGGTCGCCGACAACTTCTACGCTAAACTGCCCATCCTCATATTCAAGGATCGTCACGCTACCATTATCTAGACCATGCGGATGCATACCATTAATCAGATAAACAATGGTTCCAATGGTCATTCCGTGGCTCACGACAAGAGCATTGCCCCCACCTTGTTCTTCCATTTCTTTGGCAATCGCTTCAAAACCTTCTTTGATTCGGCCACTGAGTTTTTCCCATCCTTCAGCCCAACCAGCTGTATCGACCTCTACCAAGCCCTCAGCCAGTTCAGCATAAGATAATTGGTGAACGTGATCCACATTAAAGATACGAGGAATAATGCCCATGAAAAGATCGCCATCATAAGCTCCGTCAAAGCTACCAAAACACCATTCTCTGATACGCTTGTCCATGCGATAAGGGATTTTCCCCTGCAGACCAAGTTCTTCAAGGATAATTCCCATTGTCTGAATGGTACGCCCTGAATCACTCGAATAAGCGCGCTCAAACTGCAAACTAGATTCTCTCAAGCCGATTCCTAATTCTTGAATCCCTCTCTCACCTTCAGCTGTTAAGGGAGTATCGCTCCAACCTTGCGCTCGACCAATCGTGTTAAACATGGTCTTGCCATGACGTACCAAATACAATCGTACTTTTACCATTTTCCGTCCTCCGTTTGCTTCTATTATATCATGGATGATAAAACAAAAGCCACCCATACAGGCGACTTTTGCAGGAGATTATTATGAAAAAGTTTAGGAGTTCTATTAAATAAAGATATTAGATGAAAATCGAATTCAAACTAAATCAGAGTTATCTGTTTCAAATAATATTAGGAGGTCTTTATTTAATGATTATAGTATACACATCCAACCTTAAATAGAACTTAAAATTTCTCTTATTTTTTTAATTTTTAAAACTATGAATTGGTGCTGGGATTTGTCCTCCACGAGAGATGAAATCAACAGACGAAGCCCCATTGACTTTCATTACTGGAGCCGTACCTAATAGGCCACCAAATTCAATCATATCGCCTTCTTTTCCTTTGGGAATGATACGTACAGCTGTTGTTTTCATGTTAATGACACCAATTGCAGCCTCATCCGCAATCATGGCGGCAATGGTTTCAGCAGGAGTATCTTCTGGGATGGCAATCATATCCAAACCAACGGAACAGATAGCCGTCATAGCTTCTAGTTTTTCTAAATTAAGAGAGCCATTTTGCACTGCAGCAATCATTCCTTCATCCTCTGAAACAGGGATAAAGGCACCAGACAAACCACCGACTTGGTTGCAGGCCATAACTCCGCCCTTCTTAACTTGGTCATTCAAGAGAGCCAAGGCAGCCGTCGTCCCATGCGTACCAACTGTTTCTAGCCCCATTTCTTCAAGGACACGTGCAACAGAATCTCCAACCGCAGGAGTTGGCGCCAAACTCAAGTCCACAATACCAAATTCCACACCCAGTTTCTCACTGGCCATTTGACCAACCAATTGACCGATACGAGTGATTTTAAAGGCAGTTTTCTTAACTGTTTCGGCTACTACATCAAAGCTCTGTCCACGAACTTTTTCCAAGGCACGTTTCACCACACCAGGACCAGAAACTCCGACATTGATGATAACATCTGCTTCCCCAACACCATGGAAGGCACCCGCCATAAATGGATTGTCCTCAACAGCATTAGCAAACACAACCAATTTGGCTGCCCCCATATCAGATAAATTAGCCGTTTCCTTGATAATACGTCCCATATCTGCCACAGCCGTCATATTGATACCAGACTTGGTTGAACCGATATTGACTGACGAGCAGACCTTGTCCGTCTCAGCCAAAGCGCGAGGAATAGAATTGATGAGAATCTCATCTCCCTTTTGATAACCTTTTTGTACCAAGGCAGAAAAACCACCAATAAAATCCACACCAATCTCTTTTGCAGCCTTATCAAGCGCTTTTGCTAGAACCACGTAGTCCGTCGCATCTGTCGCTGCTCCAATCAGAGAAATAGGAGTCACCGATACACGCTTATTAACGATAGGAATTCCCAACTCAGCACCAATTTCATCACCAACAGCCACTAAATTAGCCGCCTTTGTCGTTATCTTTCGATAAATTTTCTCCGCAGCACGATTGATATCTGGATCGATACAGTCCAAAAGGGAAATCCCCATGGTAATAGTTCTGATATCGAAGTTTTGCTCCTCAATCATGGCGATGGTTTCAGTAACTTGTCTAATATCCATGATAACCTCCTAGATATTATACATAGCTTCGAAAATCGCTGCACTCTGAATATTGATTTTCACATTCAAAATTTGCCCAAAAGCTTCAAATTCATTACGAAGATAAGTGAAATCTTGTTTTTCATCGCTAGAGACGACAGCCATCATCGTGAAATATTCATCCAAGACAGTTTGAGATATATCATCAATATTCAAACCCAATTCTGCAATTTTACCAGAAACACCTGCAACAATTCCAGATTTATCTTTACCAACAACAGTTATAATCGCTTTCATAAGCAAACTCCAATTCTTCTTTTAATAAGAAACCTGAACATTAAACAGGATTCTTTTCAAATAGTATAGCATAATTCTAACTAAAATACTCAAAAACGCCTGCTTACGAAGTTGTTCTTAAGAAAAAAACAATTTCGTAAACAAGCGTCTACTATCTCAACTTATGATGAGTGTTCCCGCTAGGACCGAGATCCTAGCGGTAGACCAGAGCTAGACTAAGAGCACAATACTCCATCATCATAACACTCAACAAAATTGATGATTTTATACTAATTCGATGATCGCCATTGGCGCTGCATCACCACGACGTGGTTCAGTTTTAAGGATACGAGTGTATCCACCGTTACGTTCAGCATAACGAGGTGCGATTTCTGAGAACAATTTTTGAAGTGCCGTAGTAGAAGTGTACTTATCAGTTGCTTCATCATAGTTTTCAGATGCGATTTCATTACGTACGAAAGCAGCTGCTTGACGACGTGCATGCAAATCACCACGTTTACCTAGAGTAATCATTTTTTCAACAGTTTTACGGATTTCTTTAGCACGAGCTTCAGTTGTCACGATTGATTCGTTGATCAAAAGGTCAGTTGTCAAATCGCGAAGCATTGCTTTACGTTGTGAGCTAGTGCGTCCTAGTTTACGGTAAGCCATTTATTCCTCCTTTATTTATCTTTTAATCCAAGACCCAAATCAATGAGTTTGAGTTTCACTTCTTCCAAACTCTTGCGTCCAAGATTTCGTACTTTCATCATCTCTGCTTCAGATTTTTCTGTCAAATCATGCACAGTATTGATACCGGCACGTTTCAAACAGTTGTATGAACGCACAGACAAGTCCAGTTCCTCAATCGTACGATCCAAAATACGGTCGTCAGATTCAGTATCAGCTTCTTTCATCACTTCAGTTGACTTAGCAATCTCAGTAAGATTTGTAAACAAATCAAGATGTTCTGTCAAAATACGTGCTGAAAGCCCTAAAGCATCTTCTGGAATAATTGTTCCATTTGTCAAGATTTCAAGGGTTAATTTGTCAAATCCATCATTGCTACCTACACGAGCAGGTTCCACTTGATAGTTGACTTTTGTAACTGGTGTATAAATAGAATCTACAGCAAGTGTTCCAACTGGTGCATTATCCTTTTTATTTTCATCGGCAGGCACATATCCACGACCACTGTTAACAGTCATAGTCGCTTTTAGAGAAGAACCTTCACCGATTGTAAAGAGATAATGATCTGGATTTACAATTTCAATATCGCTATCTGTCAAAATGTCACCAGCTGTTACTTCAGCAGGACCTTCAACATCCAGTTCGATGATTTTTTCGTCTTCAACGTACGATTTCACTGCAATTCCTTTAATGTTCAGAATGATTTGCATCACGTCTTCACGAACACCTGGAACTGTGTCAAACTCATGTAACACACCATCAATGTTGATAGATGTCACAGCTGCTCCTGGTAGAGAAGCTAGAAGTACACGACGAAGAGAGTTACCAAGAGTTGTACCGTAGCCACGTTCAAGTGGTTCGATTACAAACTTGCCATAATCTTTATTTTCATCAATTTTTGTTATATTTGGTTTTTCAAACTCGATCATTTAGTTACTCCCTCTTAAACGAAAAGCAGTGTAATGCGATGATTATACACGGCGACGTTTTGGAGGACGAGCACCATTGTGTGGCACTGGAGTCACATCACGAATTGCTGTTACTTCAAGACCAGCGGCAGCAAGCGCACGAATAGCTGACTCACGACCAGAACCTGGACCTTTTACAGTAACTTCAACTGATTTAAGACCGTGTTCTTGTGCAGATTTAGCAGCAGCTTCAGAAGCCATTTGAGCAGCGAATGGTGTAGATTTACGAGAACCTTTGAAACCAAGAGCACCAGCTGATGACCAAGCAATTGCATTACCATGCACATCAGTAATCATAACAATAGTGTTATTAAATGTAGCGTGAATATGAGCAATACCAGATTCGATATTCTTTTTCACACGACGTTTACGTGTTGGTTTAGCCAAGACTTTTACCTCCTATATTATTTTTTCTTACCAGCAATCGCAACAGCTTTACCTTTACGAGTGCGAGCGTTGTTTTTAGTGTTTTGTCCACGGACAGGAAGTCCACGACGGTGACGGATACCACGGTATGAACCGATTTCCATCAAACGTTTGATGTTCAAGTTTACTTCACGACGAAGGTCACCTTCAACTTTGATTGCATCCACTTCACGACGGATAGCATCTTCTTGATCTGATGTAAGATCACGTACACGAACATCTTCTGAGATTCCAGCAGCAGCCAAAATTTTCTTAGATGTTGCAAGTCCGATACCATAAACATAAGTCAATGAGATTACTACGCGTTTGTCATTTGGAATGTCAACTCCAGCAATACGAGCCATGTTTTCTCCTTTCTATCTTATCCTTGACGTTGTTTGTGTTTTGGATTTGCTGGGCAAATTACCATAACACGACCATTACGACGAATAACTTTACAGTATTCGCAAATTGGTTTGACCGATGGTCTTACTTTCATTTCTTATCCCTCCAAGTTTTTCGATTATTTAAAGCGGTAAGTGATACGTCCACGTGTCAAGTCATATGGACTCATTTCGACAGTAACACGATCTCCCGCTAAAATACGAATATAGTTTTTACGAATTTTACCAGAAACTGTTGCTAAAATCTGATGTCCATTTTCAAGTTCAACCGTAAACATTGCATTCGGCATTGTATCAACTACTTTGCCTTCAACTTCAATCACATCGTCTTTTGCCACGCAAAAGCACCTCCATAAATTTCGATTCGATGCCTCTAGACACAGAGACAACAATTATAAGTCAGACTATCTCAGTATAACATTTGTAGCGGATTTTTGCAAGTGTGAAAAACGCTTTATTTCAAATTTGTCAATACTTTTTCGATATCTGAGAAGACATCATTGATATCTTGATTACCTTCGATGTCATGAACCAAACCTTTGGCACGGTAGTGAGCAATGATTGGTTCTCCTTGAGCAATATTCACATCCAAACGACGTTTCACTGTCTCAGGTTTATCATCTTCACGTTGGTAGTAATCTTCTTCTTTATAGTCAACTGGTGGGTTAAAGACCTTGTGGAAAGTTTCTCCAGTTACGCGGTGGATGATACGACCACTCAAACGTTCCAAGAGGCTGTCAGGATTCACTTCAATGTTGATGACACCTTCTAGTTCAATGCCAAGTTCAGCCAATGTTTTGTCCAAGGCATGAGCTTGTTCGATTGTACGTGGGTAACCATCCAACAAGAATCCTGTTTCTTTAATATCATCTTGTGAAAGACGTTCTTTTACGATTCCATTTGTAACTTCGTCAGGAACCAATTCACCCTTGTCAATGTATGACTTAGCAAGAACACCCATTTCAGTTTGATTTGCCATTGCAGCGCGGAACATATCACCTGTTGAGATATGTGCAACATGGAATTGTTCTACGATTTTTGCTGCTTGAGTTCCCTTACCTGCACCAGGTAAGCCCATAATCAAAAGATTCATGATTTGATCTCCTTATTTTATTTTTAAATAGAAGCAAAAATTCTTTTCACCCCTATTTAAAAACAAAATAGAAGAGGGGAGACCAAACTCTCACAAATGTTAGAGTTAAACCTCCACTCCCTCAGCATTTACTGATTCCGTAAATACTTTTATTCTGTTCTGTCCATGAAACCAACATACTTACGTTTCAATAGGTAACCTTCCAATTGTTTGATTCCTTCAATACCTGTAGAGATAATGATCAAAAGACTAGTTCCTCCAAAAGCAACTGCCTCTGAAAGTCCGAAAACATCTTTTGCTACGATCGGTAAAATAGAAATCACACCAAGGAAGAGAGAACCAACAGTGGCAAGACGACGAAGAAGTTTAGACATATATTCTTCTGTACCTTTACCAGGACGAACTCCGTGGATATAGGCACCGCTCTTTTGTAGGTTTTCTGCCGCTTTTTCAGGATTAATCTGTACAAACGTATAGAAGAATGTAAACAGAATAATCAATAAAGCATACATGGCAATACCAGTTGGTGAAGTTGTTGCCAGCATTTCTTGTGCTGTTCTTACCCAAGCCCAATCATGACCTGTAGCGCTTAAAAACTGAAGAATAGCCGCAGGCGCTGCAGTAATCGAACTTGCAAAGATAACAGGGATAACTCCAGCAGGGTTTACCTTCAAAGGAAGGTAAGAGCTAGATGGAGCACCTTGTGCAACCTTAGTATATTGGATTGGAATTTTGTATTCTGCTTGTTGAACATAAGTTGTAAAATAAATGATCAACAATACAGTAATAATCAAAATGATTACGAAAATGATAGATGAGTTGATACGGCTACTTGGGACGTTCACAAAGTAGTCCACATAGATGCCCTGAATCATCTCTGGAATTGAGGCAACAATCCCAGCAAAGATAATCATAGAAACACCATTTCCGTATCCCTTATCTGTAATTTGCTCTCCCAACCAAGTCACAATCATGCTACCAGCTGTTAAGATGATACCAATCATGACAAAGACTTGTGGTGTAAGAGCTGTTTTCAACAATTGAGCTCCAGCCAAAGTATTGAAACCAGCTGTAATCCCGATAGATTGCACAAAAGCGAGAACTAAAGCAATATAACGAGTAGCTTGATTCAATTTTCTTCGACCTACTTCCCCTTGTTTACCCCACTCTACAAATTTGGGTAAAATATCCATTTGCAAGAGTTGGACAACGATAGAGGCCGTAATGTAGGGGCTAACACCAAGAGCAAAAACTGAGAAGTTTTTCATGGCATTCCCTGAGACCAAGCTCAACATGTTTAAGAAGGATAATCCACTTAAAGCATTCAAGCTATTGGCATTCACACCAGGAACTGTAATGCTAGTTCCGATACGAAAAACCAAAACGATAAAAATTGTAAATAAAATTTTTGATCGAACCTGCTTGACTTTAAGAGCTTCTCTTAATAATTTAAAAAACATAGGTCACCTCTCTTAGATGACTTCTACTGAACCACCTTTAGCAGTGATAGCTTCTTCAGCTGATTTAGAGAATTTAGCTGCTTTCACAGTCAATTTCTTAGTCAACTCACCGTTACCAAGAATTTTAATACCTGATTTTTCAGCTTTAACAATTCCTGCTTCGATAAGAACAACTGGAGTAACTTCAGCACCATCTTCAAAGACGTTCAATTGGTCAAGGTTCACAATTGCGTATTCTTTAGCGTTGATGTTAGTGAATCCACGTTTTGGAAGACGACGGAACAATGGAGTTTGTCCACCTTCAAAACCGAGGCGAACTCCGCCACCGCTACGAGCTTTTTGACCTTTTTGACCACGACCAGATGTTTTACCGTTACCTGATGAAGTACCACGACCAACGCGGTTACGTACTTTACGAGAACCTTCTGCAGGTTTCAATTCATGAAGTTTCATTTTTATTTTCTCCTCTTTTGTAAAATGCTAGCGCCGATAAGGGAGAAAAGGTTGTCTCCCCAATCAACTCGCCTATACGACGTCATCATAGATGACTATATCTAGTTTTAGGGGATGGTATAGTGCACATCCCCTAAAAATTCATTAGTTTACTTCTTCAACTGTTACCAAGTGAGATACTGCAGTGATCATACCACGGATAGCAGCGTTATCTTCTTTAATAACAGAGCTGTTCAATTTGCCAAGTCCAAGTGCTACAACAGTTTTACGTTGTGATGGAATGCGTCCGATTGGAGACTTAGTCAAAGTAATTTTAATTTGAGCCATTTTATCCCCTTTCTTATGCCAAATCAGAAACTGAAATACCACGAAGGGCAGCAACTTCTTCAGCGCGTTTCAATTGTTTCAAACCTTCAACAGTTGCACGAACAATGTTGATTGGAGTGTTAGAACCAAGTGATTTAGATGTAATATCTGCCACACCTGCCAATTCCACAACGGCACGAACTGCACCACCAGCGGCAACTCCAGAACCTTCTACAGCAGGTTTCAACAATACTTTAGCTCCACCGAATTCTGAAAGAACTTCGTGTGGGATTGTTGTTCCAACCATAGGAACTTCGATCAAGTTTTTCTTAGCATCATCTACTGCTTTACGGATTGCTTCTGGAACTTCTTGAGCTTTACCAGTACCAAATCCTACGCGACCGTTGTGGTCACCAACAACAACAAGAGCTGCGAAACGAAGACGACGTCCACCTTTAACAACTTTTGTAACACGGTTGACAGCAACTACGCGTTCTTCTAATTCAACTGCATTGTCTTTAAATGCCATTTTCTAGTGTCCTCCTATTAGAATTTCAATCCGTTTTCACGAGCTGCATCAGCCAAAGCTTTCACACGTCCGTGATATAGATATCCACCGCGGTCGAACACCACTTCTGAAATACCTTTAGCGTTTGCACGTTCTGCAACGAGTTTACCGACAGCAACGGCTTGTTCAGTTTTAGTTCCTTTTGAAACTTCTTTGTCAAGAGTTGAAGCACTTGCGAGCGTTACACCCGCTACGTCATCAATCACTTGAGCGTAGATGCCTGTATTAGAACGGAATACGTTCAAACGTGGGCGATCAGCAGTTCCAGAGAGTTTTCCGCGAACGCGACGGTGGCGTTTTTGGCGGAGTTTGTTTTTATCTGGTTTTGAAATCACAGTTTTCACCTCTTTAGTTTTAAATCGTGTGCTATGCACAAAGTTGGAAAATAGGTTGGTGGTTGAGAATCAACCACTCAACATTATTTACCTGTTTTACCTTCTTTACGGCGAACGAATTCACCAACGTAACGGATACCTTTACCTTTATATGGTTCTGGTGAACGAAGGCTACGTACGTAAGCAGCTGTTTGACCAACTACTTCTTTTGAAATTCCGCTAACAACGATTGTTGTTGGGTTTGGAAGTTCAAAAGTAATTCCTTCTGGAGCTTCAACTTCGTCTGGATGAGATTTACCAACAGCCAAAACAAGTTTAGATCCTTGAAGTTGTGCACGGTAACCAACCCCGCGCATTTCAAGTTCTTTCTTGAATCCTTCTGATACACCAATAACCATGTTGTTCAAAAGGGCACGAGTAGTTCCGTGGATAGTTTTCATTTCTTTTGAATCGTTTGGACGGTGAAGAGTTACTTCAGTACCTTCCACACGAATTTCAATATCTTTTGAGAACTCACGAGTAAGTTCTCCTTTAGGTCCTTTTACAGTTACAACGTTGTCATTGTTAGTGATTTCTACACCAGCAGGCAACACGATAACTTTATTACCAATACGTGACATGTTTATTTTCTCCTGTTAAATTGTCAGGCCTAAACGGCCAGTTTTCACGGGGGTTCAGATACTTATTTAGTTCAAAAACTGAACTGAACACGCTCTAAGAACTGTGCAAAATAGATAAGTTGGCTTGTTTGTCAACAAACTTCTCCAACTTTCTAATTTTGCTTTGTTCTTTACGAGCTTTGTATCTTGATTTTACCAAACGTAAGCGATAACTTCCCCACCAACATTCTTTTGGCGTGCTTCTTTATCAGTGAGCAAACCTTCAGAAGTTGAAAGGATAGCAATTCCAAGTCCGTTAAGAACTTTTGGAAGGTCTTCACGTTTTTTGTAGACACGAAGTCCTGGTTTAGAAACACGTTTCAAGTTAGTGATAACTTTTTCACCGTTTGGTCCGTATTTAAGAAATACACGGATGATGCCTTGTTTGTCATCTTCGATGATTTCAACGTTTTTTACAAAACCTTCGCGTTTAAGGATTTCAGCAATCCCTTTTTTGATGTTTGATGCAGGTACTTCAAGTACTTCGTGTTTAGCTTGGTTAGCATTACGAATACGAGTTAGGAAGTCTGCGATTGGGTCAGTCATAACCATTTTGTTTTTCTCCTCTTACTAGTAGTTTGCAAGTTGCACTTGCTAGTTAATGATTGAGCTAGGCTCAGATAGTATTGATACATTCAAATGAGAAAACTCTTATTTGAACACGAGCTACAACCTGAGCAAAAAAGATAAATTTGTTTTGGAGCATCGCTCCTACACCAAATTTCCTATTTTTGCTGTGGTTGTTACGCTCTTTGTATCATGATATTACCAAGATGCTTTGGTAACACCTGGGATTTGTCCTTTGTAAGCTAATTCACGGAAGCAAACACGGCAAAGTTTAAATTTGCGGTAAACTGAATGTGGACGACCACATTTTTCACAACGAGTATAAGCTTGAGTAGAGAACTTCGCTGGACGTTTGTTCTTAGCAATCATTGATTTTTTAGCCATTAGATTTACCTCCTATATTATTTTGCAAAAGGCATTCCAAGGCCTGTAAGCAATGCACGTGACTCTTCGTCAGTGTTAGCAGTTGTTACGATAACGATGTCAAGACCACGAGTTTTGTCAACGTCATCGAAGTTGATTTCTGGGAAAATCAATTGTTCTTTCACACCAAGTGTGTAGTTTCCGCGTCCATCAAATGATTTTGTTGGAACACCGTGGAAGTCACGTACACGTGGAAGTGAAACTGAAACCAATTTATCCAAGAATTCGTACATACGTTCACCACGAAGGGTAACTTTTGCACCGATCGCAACACCTTCACGAAGACGGAAGCCGGCGATTGATTTTTTAGCTTTAGTGATAAGTGGTTTTTGACCTGAGATAAGTGCCAATTCTTCAGCAGCTTTTTCAAGGCTTTTAGCGTTTGATACAGCTTCACCAACACCCATGTTCAAAACGATCTTATCTACTTTAGGCACAGCCATCACTGATGAGTAGTTGAATTGTTCTGTCAAAGCAGGAACTACTTCATTAAGATATTTTTCTTTTAAACGATTTGCCATTATACTTCTCCTTTCCTTCGTGATTAATCAAGCACTTCGCCTGATTTTTTGTTGTAGCGAACTTTTTTACCGTCTACAAATTTGTAACCAACACGACCAGCTACACCATTTTTGTCCAAAACTTGAACGTTTGATACGTGGATAGCTGCTTCTTTTTCGATGATACCACCTTGAGGAAGCTCGTTAGTTGGACGTTGGTGTTTCTTAACGATGTTAACACCTTCAACGATAACTTTGTTTACTTTTGGAAGGGCAGTAAGGACAACAGCTTCTGTTCCCTTATCTTTACCAGCGATTACGCGAACTTTGTCGCCTTTTTTTACAAACATTAGGTTTCTCCTTGATTTTTCTTACGCCCATAAGGGCACCCTGGAGGTAAATCCAGGGGACTAGTTTGTTTCTAAAAATTAAAGTACTTCTGGAGCAAGTGACACGATCTTCATGAAGCCACCTTCACGCAATTCACGTGCAACTGGGCCAAAGATACGTGTTCCGCGAGGAGTTTTGTCTTCACGGATGATAACTGCTGCGTTTTCGTCAAATTTGATGTATGAACCATCAGCACGACGAGCACCTGATTTAGTACGAACGATAACTGCTTTAACAACGTCACCTTTTTTAACCGCACCACCAGGAGTAGCTTGTTTTACAGATGCCACGATAACATCACCGATGTTTGCAAATTTACGTCCTGAACCACCAAGAACTTTGATAGTCAAGATTTCGCGAGCACCGCTGTTGTCTGCGACTTTCAAACGAGTTTCTGTTTGAATCATTTCAGTTTTCTCCTTTCAGGTTTGATTAGATGATGACCGCTTCTTCAACAACTTCTACAAGACGGAAACGTTTTGTAGCTGAAAGCGGGCGAGTTTCCATGATACGTACGATATCGCCTTCTTTGGCAACATTGTTTTCATCATGAGCTTTGTATTTTTTAGAGTAGTTAATACGTTTACCATAGACTGGGTGGTTACGTTTTGTTTCAACTACAACTGTGATTGTCTTGTCCATTTTGTCAGATACAACACGTCCAACAAGAACTTTACGATTATTGCGTTCCATTGAAATTTCTCCTTCCCTAGTCTATTATTTCGCTTCAGATTGAACTGTTTTGATACGAGCGATTTGTTTTTTAACTTCTTTCAAGCGAGCTGTTTGTTCCAATTGACCAGTAGCAGCTTGGAAACGAAGTTCAAACAATTCTTTTTTCAATTCGTTTTCGCGCTTCGCGAGTTCTTCTTGAGAAAGACCACGAAGTTCTTTAACAAATTCTTTTACTTCATTAAGTTTCATGCCTTCTCCTTATTCTGCTTCACGTTTTACGAATTTACATTTAACTGGCAATTTGTGGCTAGCAAGACGAAGCGCTTCGCGAGCGATCTCTTCAGATACACCAGCGATTTCGAACATCACTTTACCACGTTTAACTGGTGCTACCCAACCTTCAGGTGCCCCTTTACCAGATCCCATACGCACACCGATAGCTTTAGCAGTGTATGATTTGTGTGGGAAGATTTTAATCCAAACTTTACCACCACGTTTCATGTAACGAGTCATGGCGATACGAGCAGCTTCGATTTGGCGGTTAGTGATCCAGTGGCTAGTTGTAGCTTGAAGACCGTATTCACCGAATGCTACTTCTTTTCCACCTTTTGCTTCACCGCGCATTTTTCCACGGAATTCACGACGGTGTTTAACACGTTTAGGTACTAACATTGGTTATTTACCTCCTTTAGTGTTTTTGCGAGCTGGAAGAACTTCACCACGGTAGATCCATACTTTAACACCAAGTTTACCGTATGTAGTATCTGCTTCTTCCCAAGCGTAATCGATATCTGCACGAAGTGTGTGAAGTGGAACAGTTCCTTCAGAGTATCCTTCAGCACGGGCGATATCTGCACCGTTCAAACGACCTGATACTTGAGTTTTGATTCCTTTAGCTCCAGCACGCATTGCACGTTGGATTGCTTGTTTTTGTGCACGACGGAAAGCAACACGTTGCTCCAATTGACGAGCAATTCCTTCACCTACAAGGTGAGCATCCAAATCAGGTTGTTTGATTTCGATGATGTTGATGTGTACTTGTTTTCCAGTCAATTTGTTAAGTTTCGCACGGAGTGCATCAACGTTAGCACCACCTTTACCGATAACCATACCTGGTTTAGCAGTGTGAAGTGAAACGTTAACTTTGTTTACTGCGCGTTCGATTTCGATAGTTGAAACTGCTGCGTCAGCAAGTTCTTTTTGAACGAATTTACGGATTGCAAGATCTTCATGAAGGTAATCCGCGTATTCTTTTTCAGCATACCATTTGGCATCCCAATCACGGATGATGCCGACACGCATACCAATTGGATGTACTTTTTGACCCACGATTTTACCTCCTTATTTTTCTGCAACAGCTACAGTGATGTGAGCTGTACGTTTGTTGATTGGTGAAGCTGAACCTTTCGCACGTGGACGGAAACGTTTCATAGTTGGTCCTTCGTTTGCGAATGCTTCAGATACTACCAAGTTAGCTTTATCCAAACCAAAGTTGTTTTCAGCGTTAGCTACAGCTGAGTTCAAAACTTTCAAGATGATTTCAGCGGCTTTGTTTGGAGTGAATGTCAAGATTGCGATTGCATCGGCTACGCTTTTACCACGGATGTTATCAAGAACAAGACGTGATTTACGAGGTGAAACACGTACTGTACGAGCCA
Source organism: Streptococcus mitis (assembly GCF_000960025.1). Lineage (GTDB taxonomy): Bacteria > Bacillota > Bacilli > Lactobacillales > Streptococcaceae > Streptococcus > Streptococcus mitis_DH. Next base: position 412,297 of record NZ_JYGQ01000004.1, read on the forward strand.
TTGCTTTAGCTGAAGTAATTTCTGCCATTTATGTTCTCCTTATTTTCTACGTGTTTTCTTGTCGTCTGCAGCGTGACCTTTGTAAGTACGAGTTGGTGCAAATTCACCAAGTTTGTGACCTACCATGTCTTCTTGGATGTAAACAGGTACGTGTTTACGTCCGTCATAAACTGCAATAGTGTAACCAATGAAACTTGGGAAGATCGTTGAACGACGTGACCAAGTTTTAATAACTTTTTTCTTTTCGTCGTTAGCTTGAGCTTCAACTTTTTTCATCAAATGCTCATCGACGAAAGGTCCTTTTTTAAGACTGCGTCCCATTTTTATATTTTCTCCTTTAAATGTTGTACCACAGCGGCTTGCGCTCCTATGGAGCGCTACCGAGCTGGCGGATTTACTAGTTGCTTAAGCGACTAGTTTAATATTATTTCTCGTTGCGACGACGAACGATAAGTTTGTCAGATTTCGCTTTCTTGTTACGAGTTTTAAGACCAAGAGCAGGTTTGCCCCATGGAGTAGATGGTGCTTTACGACCAACTGGTGCTTTACCTTCACCACCACCGTGTGGGTGATCGTTAGGGTTCATTACAGAACCACGAACTGTTGGACGGATACCTTTCCAACGGCTACGTCCTGCTTTACCAAGGTTTACAAGTCCGTGTTGTTCGTTTCCGACAACACCAACTGTAGCACGGCAAGTTCCAAGAATCATACGAACTTCACCTGATTGAAGACGAACAAGAACGTATTTACCTTCAGAACCCAATACTTGAGCAGATGCACCAGCAGCACGTACCAATTCACCACCACGACCAGGTTTCAACTCGATGTTGTGGATCAAAGTACCAACTGGGATGTTAGCAAGTGGAAGAGCGTTTCCGACTTTGATATCTGCTTCTGGACCTGAAACGATACGTTGACCTACTTCAAGACCTTTTGGAGCGATGATGTATGCTTTCACACCGTCAGTGTAGTGTACAAGAGCGATGTTTGCAGAACGGTTTGGATCGTACTCGATTGTTTTAACAACTGCTTCAACATTGTCTTTGTTACGTTTGAAGTCAACCAAACGGTAGAAACGTTTGTGTCCACCACCTTGGTGACGAACTGTGATACGACCGTTGTTGTTACGACCAGCCTTGCTCTTCAATGCAACAAGCAATGATTTTTCAGGAGTGCTTGTTGTGATTTCAGCGAAATCCAAAGAAGTCATATTACGGCGACCGTTTGTTGTTGGTTTATAAACACGAATTCCCACGATATTTCCTCCTTAGATTATTCAGCTTCAGCAGCAAACAACTCGATTGCTTTAGAATCAGCTGTAAGTGTGATGATAGCTTTTTTAGTTTTGTTAGTAAAACCAGTGTAACGTCCAACACGTTTAGCTTTTGGTTTTACGTTGATTGTGTTAACATTAGCAACTTTAACACCTTCGAAAGCAGCTTCAACAGCTTGCTTGATCAAAAGTTTGTGTGCACGAGTGTCAACTTCAAATACATATTTTCCTGCTTCAAGTTGAGCCATTGAGCTTTCAGTGATTACAGGTTTTTTGATAACATCATACAAATTCATTATGCAAGAACCTCCTCGATTTTAGAGATAGCTGCTTGAGTAACAAGAAGTTTGTCACTATTTGCGATGTCAAGAACACTTGCAGTTGTAGCAGTCGCAACTTTCACGTTTGGAAGGTTACGAGCTGAAAGAGCTGCGAATTCGTTTCCTTCTTCAAGAATAACAAGGACTTTAGAATCGATGCTCAAAGCTGCAAGAACTTTTGCAAATTCAGCAGTTTTTGGAGCTGTAAATTCAAGAGAATCAACGGCTACAAATTTATTTTCAGCAACTTTTTCTGAGTAAACAGATTTAAGCGCAAGGCGACGAACTTTTTGAGGAAGTTTGTACGCATAGCTACGTGGAGTAGGTCCGAAGACGATTCCACCACCACGCCATTGTGGAGAGCGGATAGAACCTTGACGAGCACGTCCAGTTCCTTTTTGACGCCATGGTTTGCGTCCGCCACCTGAAACAGCTGAGCGGTTTTTAACTGCGTGAGTTCCTTGACGAAGGCTAGCACGTTGGCTGATGATTACATCAAACACAACAGATTGGTTTGGTTCGATACCAAAGATTGCATCGTTAAGAACAACTTCGCCCGCTTGTTTACCAGTTTGGTCGAATAATGTTACATTTGCCATTTTGACTGTATTCCCCTTTCCTTATTATTTACCAGCTTTAACTGCTGACTTGATAGTGATAAGAGATTTCTTAGCACCTGGTACGTTACCTTTGATAAGGATAACGTTCTTTTCTGGAACAACTTGTACAACTTCAAGGTTTTGAATTGTTACACGGTCGCCACCCATACGTCCTGCAAGGTTTTTACCCTTGAATACGCGGTTAGGTGCAACAGGTCCCATAGAACCTGGACGACGGTGGTAACGAGAACCGTGAGCCATTGGTCCACGTGATTGTCCGTGACGTTTGATAACACCTTGGAAACCTTTACCTTTAGAAGTACCAGTTACGTCAACAACGTCCCCAGCTGCGAATGTTTCAACTGTAATTTCAGCACCAACTTCCAAGCCTTCAACGTTTTTGAATTCACGAATGAAGCGCTTAGGAGCCGTGTTAGCTTTCGCTACATGTCCTTTAGCAGGTTTGTTGCTCAACACTTCGCGTTTGTCATCGAAACCAACTTGGATAGCGTTGTATCCATCTGTTTCAACAGTTTTAACTTGAAGAACAACGTTTGGAGTTGCTTCAATAACTGTTACAGGGATCAATTCGCCAGCTTCAGTGAAGATTTGAGTCATTCCCACTTTTTTCCCTAAGATTCCTTTTGTCATGAGAAAATAGTTCCTTTTCTATATTTTTTATTCAAAAAGTTTTTAACGAGCGTTTTTTATGCTCAAGGTATCAAGCTTTAGATTAAAGTTTGATTTCTACGTTTACACCACTTGGAAGATCCAATTTCATCAAAGCATCAACTGTTTTTTGAGTTGGGTTAACGATATCGATCAAACGTTTGTGTGTACGCATTTCAAATTGTTCGCGAGAGTCTTTGTATTTGTGAGTCGCACGAATGATTGTGTAGAGGCTACGTTCAGTTGGAAGTGGGATTGGACCCGCAACTTGTGCACCTGTACGAGTAGCTGATTCTACGATTTTTGCAGCCGCTGTGTCAAGCGTACGGTGTTCGTAAGCTTTCAAACGGATACGGATTTTTTTGTTTGCCATCTTTTTCTCCTTTTCGTCTATTTAAGATAATAGGCTAGCTCCACAAGAAAACCGACGCGGTGTTGCGTGGCAATGCAACCGAGCGTGTCGCAACCTCTTGCATCAAAGCTAAGGCTGTAATTTACAGCACCATAATAGAATAACACAAAGCCCCTGCGATTGCAAGGGATTTGTTGCTGTTTTTTAAAATTTTTAACATGAAAATGTTTTCCTTTTTGACAGGTCATTTATTTAAGTATTTTATAGAAGAAAGTTACTCTCTCTTCACCTGTTCATAGCTTTCTTTCCCGTCATTGAGTTTATCCCAAATCACTACTTGCCCACTTTTGAGAGATTTTTGCACATCGATGATACGTTGATTGGACGAACCTCGAAACTGGAGCATGAGATTTCTCTTAGTTCGATCGTATCGTCCGTCGACAAGAATGTCAATCAATGATAAGAGTTCCAGTTTATCTGGAGTTTCCAACATCATTTCTTCCCAAGTATATCCCGTCCAGGACCAGATGTCTTTATCTGGCAATTCCTTACGAATGCGTTTAACGAGAGGCAAGAGAATGCCCGTATTGAGAAAGGGCTCCCCTCCCAGTAAGGTTAACCCCTGAACATAAGGCTGGGCAAGATCTGCCATGATTTGTTCTTCTAATTCTGCTGTATAGGGGATGCCAGCATTGAAAGACCAGGTCGCTACATTATAACACCCCTCGCAGTGGAACATACAGCCTGCGACATAGAGGGAGTTGCGCACGCCTTCTCCATCGACAAAGTTAAAGGCCTTGTAATCAATAATCCGCCCTTTACTAAGCTCCTCGCTTTTCCATTCACCAGGTTTTGGTGTATTCCATGTCATGCTGTCTACTCCAAGTCTATCCAATAGCGCTCCGTTCCGTTTCGAACATCCTCCAACTCCCCACCATTAGCTAAGATAACAGCTCGGCTTGCTGGATTTTCTGTGCTACAAGTCACTAAAGCTCGTTTAATATTCTTTTCCTTAGCAACTTGCAAGCCCTGACGGAGAGTTTCCTTAGTATAACCCTTGCCTCTTTCTGATGGACGAATGGAGTAGCCAATGTGGCCACCTTCTTCTAGTAAAAAGTTACTGAGACGCAACCGGAGATTAAGAAATCCAATTGCTTTACCTTTCACAGAAAAAGCTACTAACTGAATTGCGGGAACCCATCCTTCAGTCAAATTAATCCCCATTTCCTGATTCTGATTACTTTCCAACCATTCCTCATAAGAAAAATTTTCTGTATCCCAGAAACCACCGTCGTGAGGCGACTGATATTTTTCAAACTCTGCCATCATCTCTAAAACTGTTTCTTTATCTGCTAATCTTGGTCTGCGTAATTCCATCCTTACCTCCCACTAAGAGAAAAGCGAGAGCTGACTCTCACTTTTATTTCTTCTTATTCTTATTTAAAAATTGTTCTCTGAGGTTGAGCAAGCGTTCTTTTTTACCAGCTCCACCCTTAGAATGTTTCTCGTGATAACGGGTCACTTGTGCGCGCCCCTTATCGTCTAATTGATATTTTCCCATTTCATTTCTTTCTAATTTGTTACTTGATGCCCAGCTATTTTAATCGTTGAGCCATTCATGTGTTTGACACGCGCTGCGATTTCCTTGTGACGACCGTTGACCATTGGTCTAGCTTGAGGATTGCCTAGATAGCCACAAGTACGTTTAACAACGTCGACTGTTTTAGGGTCACTATTGCCACAGTTTGGACAAGCAAATCCTCTTTCAGTTGGTTCAAAATCACCTTCGAAGTCACACTTGTAGCAACGGTCAATTGGAGTATTGGTTCCCAGATAGCCCACACAGTCATAAGCATAATCCCAGACAGCTTCCAAGGCCTTTGGATTTTGCTGGAGGACTGGATACTCACAGTAATGGATGAAACCACCTGACGCACCTGCTTCTGGATAGACTTTCTCAAAGTCCAATTTTTCAAACGGTGTTGGATTTTTACGAACATCATAGTGGAAAGAGTTGGTGTAGTATTCCTTATCTGTAATATCAGGAATAGAGCCAAATTTCTCTGTATCTAGTCGGCAGAAACGGTCTGTCAAACTTTCAGACGGTGTTGAGTAGATAGAGAAATGGTAGCCATATTGGTCAGACCACTCTTCTACACGGCGTTTCATATCGCGAATGATATCTAGCGTGAATTTCTTAGCATCTGGATTACTTTCCCAGCTGTTTCCAAAGAAAACAGTCGCTACTTCATACAAACCGATATAGCCCAGCGAAACTGTCGCACGACGATTCTTAAAGAGCTGGTCAACACTTTCTTCTTTACCTAGACGATGACCAAAAGCACCGTATTGATAAAGGATAGGAGCATTAGCTGGTGTCGCTTCCTTGGTCCGTTCAACACGATAAACCAGGGCATCTTCAGCGATATTCATACGCTCGTTGAAGATTTCCCAGAACTTGTTCATATCTCCTTCAGACTCGAGAGCAATACGAGGCAGGTTAACCGTCACAACACCCAGATTCATACGGCCTGAATTGACTTCCACACCATTTTCATCCTTCCATCCTTGAAGGAACGAACGGCAACCCATAGGCACCTTGAAGGATCCTGTCAAGTCAACAATCTTATCATAAGACAAGACGTCTGGGTACATCCGTTTGGTTGCACACTCAAGAGCCAATTGCTTGATGTCGTAGTTAGGCGAACCTTCTTCTAAATTAAGACCTCTTTTAAGGGTAAAGATGAGTTTAGGGAAGATAGCTGTACGGTGTTCTGAACCAAGCCCCTTGATACGAATGTTTAAAATAGCTTTTTGAATTTCCCGCTCAAAACGATTGGTTCCTAGACCAAAACCTAGCGAAGTAAAAGGTGTTTGTCCATTTGAAGTGAAGAGAGTATTGATTTCATACTCGAGAGATTGCATGGCATCATAAATGTCCTTTTGCGTTTTCTTCCAAGCGTAATCTTCCCGTTTTTCAGGCAAAACCCATTCTTCCGCATCTTTGAGGTGTTTTTGGTAATTCTTCTCTGCGTAAGGCGCCAAGACTTCATCGATACGGTCAGCTGAACAGCCACCGTACTGGCTAGAAGCAACGTTGGCGATAATTTGAGAAATCTGAGCTGTCGCAGTCTGGATAGACTTGGGACTTTCTACCTCTGCATTTCCAATCTTAAAACCATTTTCCAACATCCCCTTGAAATCAATCAAACAGCAGTTAGTCATAGGGGTATAGGGACTGTAGTCCAAATCGTGATAGTGGATATCCCCTTTTTGGTGGGCATTGGCTACGTGCTTAGGAAGCATTTGCAGTCCGATTGATTTCCCAACAATCCCTGCTGTCAAATCACGCTGGGTATTAAAGACATCGCTGTCTTTATTAGCATTTTCATTGACAACTGCTTGGTCTTTATCGAGAAGTTTATGAATACTAAAGTTAATATCTGTCGCTTTTGAGCGCTCGAAATCCCTCTGTGTTCGATAAGTGATATACTCTTCAGCCAGCGCATATTCTTTGGCTTCGAGGAGTTCATGTTCTACGATATTTTGAATTTCGTAAATCTTAACTCCCTTTGGAAAGCGACTATGAATTTCTGTGACAATTCGCTCGGTCAGAGCATTTAGGCGCTTTTCAACCAAGGGTGTCACATCCATAACCTTGTCTGCCGCCTTGTGGAGAGCCTTATCAATCTTGTCCACATCAAATACAACACGTCTCCCATCTCGTTTTTCAACGAAGAGGGTTGGTAAGGTTGTAATTTTTTCTTCTAGTGCAATCATATGCATGCTCTTTTCTAAAATGTGATATCTAAAAAGTATTATACCACTCTAAAAAGAAAAATCAATATCTTGTGTCAAAAATCCTAAAATTTTTAAAAATGCACAAGATATTGATTTAGCTATTTGATTTTATAGACTTTAAACTCTGAATAATCAGTCTTTACTTGTTGGTAATTTTCTTTTAAGAGTGTCTCCGCTTCAGACCAGAGAGCCACCTTGTCAGTCACCACAATCACCTTAGGTTGGTTTTCTTTCAAGTCATTGATTAAACTAGTTTTATTCTCTTCTGTACTCGTGTAAAGAAGAGGTGATGGGAACATGGATCCAGCCAAACGCTGGCTTTCTTTATACATCTGAACATGTGAATCCCAAATATAGATTTGGTCACCATCACTCGTCTCTTGTTTGACTCTGTCAACTACTTGATGTTGTTCTCTATAAGAAGCTGGATGCAAGACAAAACGAGCCACAAAAGGAATTGCAATCAGATAAACCACCACTAGGATCGGTAGGTAGAGATTTCCCTTCATGAATTTTTTCCATAGAGTAGGAACTTCCTCTCTTCTCCGACGACGAGCTCCCCTAGCTGAATGTTTCCCACGAATACTGGTCATCAAAAGAAGGAGTAAATATGGAAGGATTAGAATCAAACGCGAACCGTGAAGAGGTTCTTGAGAAAAAAGCAACAAGGCTAGTACAAATAAGAAAGTAAAACTAGCTGGCACTGAAATAACATACAATCTTGATGCCTTTGATTGGAACAAACCTAGAAAAACAAGGAAGAGAGCTCCTAAACCAAAGGTCAACAAACCATAGAATAGAACATTATCCATTAGTTGGGGATTGGCAAAGACCTGAAGGGAATCAATCGGATACAAAAGACTCCCTAGAGCTTCTCCAAAACCACCTGAAGCAAGAACATAGTAGCCTACTGGGTAAAAGATGAGAGAAAAGCCAAGTGCTGCTGCAAAAAACTGATAAACTCCATGAGCAAGGCGGCCATGCCCAACATTAAAGACAAATAAACCGATTGTTACTACTGCAATAAAGAGAAGACTTGTAAGAGGCTCTATGAAAAATGATAGAGCCAAGAAAATCCCCAGACGTAGAAACCCCTTGTCATGGTTAGGATTTGATAGATAAGCTGCTATGAATGAAAATCCTGCAAACAGGAATGGCAGAGCTAAAATCGTAGCATATCCTCCTCCAAAACCGAGACCGGATACCAAAAGATAAAATATGGTTAGGAGTTGCTTGGCTTGTTCCCTTTGTCCCGTCAGATAGTCAGTTGAAGAAAAGAGGAAGTAACCTCCTCCTAAGAGGGCTAGCCATTCTACCAAGGCAAAAAGGATGCCTCCTTGGGTAATATAAAGTAGCAAGTAATAAATAAGACCGTGACTAGCATAATAGCTACTGTAGAGCTGTCCTCCCTGATGTAAAGCCCACCCTATATACAAATCCTGAGCCTGAGAGGGACTTACCATATCTAAAAGTAAAGGTATCACCACAGAAAAAACCGTTGCAATCGTACTTCCAATGATGAGTCTGAAAAACGGGAAAGCTACCTGTTCTTCTTTTTCTACATGAGATTCAAGGTTCCTATCCAGTCTATTTTCAATTTCATTACTCTGTATCGTTTCGGATACTTCTTCGATTCTGCCATATACAGCCATGTCGTTTCTCCTATTCAATTTATCTGTCTTAGTATATCAAAAAGACCTAAAATTGTCAGCTTGCGATGGCTGTTTGAGTGATTTTTTGCATAGTTTCACAAAGGTTTCAATTTCCCGAAATCGGTGTAAATGCGTCTGTTCAAATGTCGTGATATAGTTCAATTCCTTCTGAGTCAGCATCGTTCCTCCTACATCTTTTTATTCGTAAAAGGTAAGAAAAATAGGACTGGTTTGTGTCCTAAGTCCTAGATTTCTTATAAGATAGGGGCGAATAACTGGGCAATTTCCTTAATCAATTTTTGATACCAGCTATTTTTTATCGTATGAGGGAAAATTTCTTGCGATACTGAAAAAATCTCCTCAAAATCTTTTTGAATCTCTGTGATTGATGCCGTTTTATATAGCAAAACTGCATCTTCATAGTGATGAAGCAAACTTCTATAATCTAGATTAATGGTTCCAACTGCAGCAAAGTCCTTGTCCACTAGGATTTGTTTACTGTGGATAAAGCCTGGACTATACTCAAAAATCCTGACTCCTGCTGACAAAAGATCCGGATAGGCTCCTCTTGTTATGAGCTGGATTAATTTTTTATCCGGAATGAAAGGAGTCACGATGCGGACATCAACACCCCTCATGGCTGCATTTTTAATACTCTCAGTTAAATCATAGTCAATAATCAAATAGGGTGTTGTGATATAGACTGAATCAGTAGCCTGATTAATCAAACTTTGATAAACTTTTTTCCCTACCTGGGTACGGAAGATAGGCTTGGGTCCACTACCGTAAGGAATGCAGAGCCCTTGGCCAGAACAAGGCTGATTTTCCAAGTGATACTGGTCAAAATCGCTGATTTCCCCACGATTGATGTACCAAGTCATCAAAAAGAGACGGGTTAGAGCCTTGACACCAGGGCCATCTATGCGAATCCCACTATCCTTCCAGTAGCCAAAACGTTCTACATGATTGATGTACTCATCGGCTAAGTTAATGCCTCCTGTATAGGCTACCTGACCATCTATGACAAGGATTTTACGATGGTCCCGATTGTTGTAAGCCACCGTCAAGCGAGGAATCACCTTGTTAAACTTATGTGCTTCAATTCCTCGACTACGAAGCTGAATAGTATAGTCTCCAGGCAAAGTCGCCATACAGCCGATATCATCATAGAGCATCTTGACCTCTACACCTTGAGCTGCCTTTTGCTCTAGTATGTCTAGTATGCTATTCCACATCAGACCTTCTTCGACAATATAGTACTCTAGAAAGATAAACTTTTCAGCTTTCTTGAGGTCTTCCAACATATATTGCCACATCCTTTCACCCGAAGAAAAGAATTGTGAGTCTGTTCGATTATAGACATCGGCATTGCTATCCATACTCAACAAAGATTTGATAACTCCGTAAGCTGCCTTATCATCTTCCTTCAATTTCTGCCGGAGAGCTTTACTGTTATCTTCCCGAAAATGCATAGAACCAAGTTTTTCCAACTGCTTGATTTCTTTTTTGGACAATCGCCTTTCACCAAACATTAGATAGAGCAAGGGGCCAATGACAGGAACAAAAGTTACCACTAACCACATTACTTTACTATCAGGTGTCATTGAACGATTGACAATTGCGACAATAGTTGCCATACTCATAAAGATCAAGACAATGACCCATAGAATAGGGGCCATACGCCCTAAATAGAGAAAGAGACCAAAAACAAGAGAAAGTTCAAGTAGCATAATCGAAATACTAAAGCCATACTTGGACATCAATAATTGAAATTTTCTATATTTCATATCCCCTCCTTGATATTTTGATACTCAATGAAAAGCAACGAGCAAACTAGGAAGCTAGTCGCAGGTTGCTCAAAACACTGTTTTGAGGTTGCAGATGGAAGCTGACGTGGTTTGAAGAGATTTTCGAAGAGTATGAATGCTAAAAACAGGTAATTAATACTAGTATAACGCAGGTATTCGGTAGAAGGCAAGTATTTATAATCATTTTTCTGAGTAAAAGCAAAAGAGACTGACAAAACCAGTCTCCTTCTAGTCTATTTTGATAAAACAATGCGATCAGACGCTTCTCTATCCATATCGTCAACAATCATCTGATTGCCATTAATTGCATAAATCTTGACATCATCCCCAATAATCATACGTTGATTAGCGGCATCGAAGCTAACCTGCTTGATTTCTTGATCTCCGTCAGTTTCTACCTGTGTCCATGTACCAGTTGTACCAGTCACTACCAAAGTGATACGATCTCCTTCGTCCTGACCAGTATAAGTTCCATCAATATTGGTTGGTTGAGCCTCAGGCGTATTTTGTGAAGAACTTGTCGCTGCCTGGTTACTATTTTCTGTAGAAGATGAAGCAGCAGGTTGTGATTGCTGAGTTTGTTGTGTTTGCGATTGAGTTGCTGGTTGTTGAACTTGTTGAGCTCTTTGTGAACAAGCTACTAAGAGACTAAGACTTGCTAGAGAAGCAAGAGAAAGTGTGAATCTTTTTAATTTCATGATGAATTTCCTTTCTGATACCAATTTACAGAAGTTTTTCCTTCTAACTAGTAGTTTTCCTAGTATAACAAGTTCAAAAAAGGAGGTCAATTTATCTGCTCATGCCCCAGTAGATAGCCCCGTACCTCTGAGATAAAATAGAGAGAACCTGTAACGAACAACAAATCCTGGGCATCTGCTCTTGCTTCAAAATTGCTAATAAATTCTCGGTAAGAAGGAACTATATCGTAACCTGTTACATCTGTTTCATCCAAAGAACCTTGATAGTCAAAGCCCGTCACCTTGAGTTCCACCTGAGGCAATTTTTCAGTCAGATAAGCCAACATCCCTTGATAATCCTTCCGTTTCAAGGCTCCAAATAGGATTTGAGGACGATAACCTTCCTGCTCTTTTTCTTTAATAAACTCAACCAAGCGAGTCAAGGCAGGAAGGTTATGAGCACCGTCCAAGTAAATCTGAGGACGAATACGCTCCAAACGCCCAGCCCAATGGATCTTCTCCAAAGCCTGTCTTACAACCTGTTCATCAACAGCTTCCTTTCTTTCTCCCATAAAAAGAAGAAACGTTTGCAACGCCAAGGCCGCATTTTCCTGCTGATAAGCTCCTTCTAATCCTATTTTCAACTGCGAAAAAGTTCCCAAAGAACTTGAAAAATCCCCATTCAGCATTGAAAAATCTTGTCCTGCCTGATAAAGGTCAACAGCTAAAGAGTCTGCTTTTTTCTGACAAACAAGCCTAGCTTCTGAAGGCAACTTAGCAATCACTGCCTTTTTACCAGCCTTAAAAATACCAGCTTTCTGCTCTGCAATTGCTGCTATATTGTCACCCAGAGTCTCCTGATGGTCAAGTCCGATGGAGGTGATGACAGCAATCTCTCCAATTACCACATTGGTTGTGTCAAGTAAGCCACCAATTCCCACTTCTAATAGAACTAAATCCACCTCTTGCTCTCTAAAATAAAGAAAAGCAATCAAGGTCAGCAATTCAAAAAAGGACAACTGATCATGGGTTTGCAGAAGCATTTTCTCCATCTCCTTGACCTGATTAGCCAAACGGATGAAGTCTGCATCAGCTATTGGTTGCCCGTTAATGCAGATTCGATCATTGATAGAGATGATATGAGGGGAGGTAAAGGTCGCAACTCTTTTGCCATGCCCCATAAATAACTCCCTCATAAAAGCAATGGTAGAACCTTTCCCATTAGTCCCAGTGACGTGGATAATAGGGTAAGACATCTCGGGATTTCCTAACAAATCCACCGCTTGCTGCATTCGGCTCAAACCTGATCGAAAATTCAAACCAATCCGACTATGGAGCCATTCTTCTACTTCAAACATATACATCTCCTTAATTACAGGTTCAATCAACTGCCTCAATAAAGTCTCATAACTAACAAAACGAGGCCAGGATTTTCGTCCCGACCTCTTACCTGGTTAGCTAATAACTAGCTACTATGAAGTTAACGTGGGGTAAAACATCCACTGAATATGCCTGCGTTTCTAATTTCTAGCGCAGGGCTAAACACGTCCCCCGGACGTTCCAACTCTTCCCGATTTCTGGGAGTTGGGCTGATACAGTCTCCCAGACTTACTTACGGTCTTTATTTTTAGCGTAAGGGTAAAAATGTTCACTGAACATTTTTACTCCTCCATAAAGCTGTTGAAGACTTCTTCAATCATGTTCCATTCGTCTTCTGAGTCTTCTGGAATTGGTTGCAATTCGCCTTCTGTTCCATCTTCGTTTTCGATGAATGAGTAAGCTTGGATTTCAACTTGTCCGTCTTCGTCTTCTTCTGCGTTAACTGGTACTAGAAGAACATAGTTTTTACCAAATTCTTCTTTTCCGTCAATCGTCAAAAGGATTTCAAACAAGGTTTCATTTCCTTGCTCATCTACTAGTGTAATTAATTCACGTTCTTCGTGGTCGTGGTTATGATCGTGTGACATAGCCTCTCCTTTGTATTAAAATTTTCTATCTAAATAATTTTGTAAAATCAGCTGAGCTGCTAACTTATCAATGACTTTCTTGCGCTTGTTACGGCTAATATCTGCTTGCTCAATCAACATGCGCTCTGCGGCAACTGTTGTCAAGCGTTCATCCTGATAGTCTACTGGTAAACCAAAAAGCTCTTCTAACTTTGCTCCGTAGGCTTGACTAGCTTCCACGCGCGGTCCGCTTGTATTGTTCATGTTTTTAGGCAAGCCCACTACAAATCGTTCCACCTTGTAAGTATCAACCAACTCTTTAACGCGGTCAAAACCAAATTGACCTTGCTCCTCATTGATTTGGATGATTTCAAGTCCTTGAGCTGTAAAACCAAGCGGATCGCTAATAGCCACCCCTACCGTTTTTGAACCGACGTCCAATCCCATAATTCTCATAGGTTATAGATCGACTCCTTGTCCTTTAAGGTAGTAGCGGACCAATTCTTCAACGATTTCATCGCGCTCATACTTACGGATTTGATTTCGTGCATTATTATAACGAGGAACGTAGGCAGGGTCTCCACTCAATACGTAACCTACGATTTGGTTAATCGGGTTGTAGCCCTTATCGTTCAACGAAGCATAAACATCAGTCAGAGTTTCGCTAATTTCTTTTTTATTGGAATCGTCCAATTTAAAACGTACTGTTTCTTCAGTAAATCCCATTCTAACACCCTCTTTCCTTAGAATAGTACCATTATAGCATAATTCCTTACGTTCTACAATTCAGGTAGTCTATTTATTTGGATTTTCTATTGTTCTGTCGCGCCATTTGCCAATCTGTCTGAAATATATTTGCTTGGTTCATTCTTCAAGAGATTTTCTAAACCAATGTTCTTCAAATATTCTAACTGAGAAGCCTTCTTGACATCCAAAACTTGAAAATCAAAACTAGTCGTTGTTTGAAGTTCGGTTGCACTCAATAGTTTAGTTTCAAGCTTAAATCCTGCTAATTTACGAGCTTCTATGATAGCCTCATCCTTCTCCTCTGCCTCCAGAAGAGCTTTTTGAGTTTCTTCCACTCCGTGTTGGTCAATATAAGTTTTCAACTCATCAGAGACTGGACGCTTTTGTTGAATGCTTAAGCTCAAAAAAGTCTTGTCTTTGTAAGTAATGGTTTGGGTTTGCTGGCTACCATCATCTGACTTGGGCAAGACCAAAGTCTTGGTCACAACTGTATTCTTCTCGGCATTTTCAATAACTGGCAATGCCGACTGAAGCGTATCCTTTTCTGTTTTTGTAGCTGGTCCAGTTTCTTTTTTCTGTCCGCAACCAACTAGGACAAAAAGGAAAGCTAGACTAACAAGAACTATTTTTTTCATCTCTTTCTTCTTTCTTTTTGAAATTAAAATAGAATAAGACTGGGAGTTGCTCCCAGCCTTGATGTTTATAGAGCTGCACGCAAACGTGCTTCTGCATTTTCTACATTACGGACAGAGCGTGGTAGGAAGGCACGAATATCGTCTTCCTTGTAGCCAACTTGCAGGCGTTTTTCATCCACAAGGATTGGGCTCTTTAAAATTCTAGGTGTTTCCATAATCAGATTGAGGACTTCGTTGACACTCAAATCTTCAATATCCACTCCAAGGGCTTTGGCATAGCGATTTTTAGAGGAAACGATGCTGGCTATTCCGTTATCTGTTTTTGTCAGAATATCCAGTAATTCTTCTCTCGTAATTCCTTCTTTACCAAGGTTTTGTTCTTTATAACTTAACTGGTGGGCATTGAGCCAGGTTTTTGCTTTTTTACAGCTAGTACAACTTGAGACTGTATAAATTTTAATCATGTACCTACCCCTTTCGCTACATGTTACTATCAGTTTAGTCTATTATACCATAAAAAACATCCGACTTGCGACCTATTTTTAAATTTTTTTAACTTTTTTCGTCATTTTCGTACTTTTTTCTTGACAAAATGAAATTTACAGCCATTCTTGATATTTTTTGATATAGATTTTTTTCACAATTGTCACGCTAATCATATACAAAATAATGATGAAAAGTAAAAAGATGAAATAAATCGGTTTTAAAGGAGTTAGATGAAGTAGGATTGCGAGAGGACTGTAGGGAAGGAAGGTCACAAAGGCTGCAGCCAATAAGGTTGTCACAAGGACTAGCCAAGCTGGACGACTTTGTAAAAAGGGAATTTTGGCTGAACGCAACATATGAATAACCATAGTCTGTGACCACATGGACTCGATAAACCAACCTGTCTGAAACAAGACAATAAATCCTACGGCAGACTCCGCTCCATGGACATAAGCTTGACCTGTTGTCATGGGTACAATGATAAAATAGAGCAAAATAAAGGTCAAAATATCAAAGGCAGAAGAGATAGGCCCCATCCAAACCATGAAACGTGTGATGGACTTAGCTTCCCATATATGCGGATTTCTCAAAAAATCTTTGTCCACCTTGTCAAAAGGCAAGGCGATACAAGATAAATCATAGACTAGATTTAGGATAATCAAATGGACTGGCGCCATTGGTAAAAATGGTAAAAATATTCCAGAGACTAATAGGGATAAGATATTTCCAAAATTAGAACTCACTGTCATTTTGATATATTTAGTCATATTGGCATAGACCTTACGACCTTCAACAAGTCCTTTTTCCAGCACCATGAGATCCTTATCAAGTAGGATAACATCAGCTGTTTCTTTGGCAATATCTACTGCTGTATCAACAGAAATCCCCACATCTGCAACCTTCATAGAAGGAGCGTCATTGATTCCATCCCCCATATAGCCAACAGCATGACCATTAGCCTTAAATTGCAAAATAATCCTCGCTTTTTGGTCAGGAGAAAGTTTGGCAAAGACTGTTACCTCCTCCACGGCTTGAGCCAATTCTTGATTACTCATCTGATCAATTTCAGATCCTAACAGCATCTGATTGATATCCAAACCAACCTTTTCACAGACTGCTTGGGTAACTTTTTCGTTGTCTCCCGTCAAAATCTTTGTTTGAACCCCATGTTCTAACAGAGCCTTAATTGCTGGTGCTGCAGATGGTTTAGGAGGATCTAGGAAGGCTAAATAACCAGTTAGAATCATATCCCCTTCATCATCAACTGTATAGGCATGGCCTTCCCTCAAACCTGACTTATAGGCCACTCCCAAGACACGCAAACCTTGTTGATTTAGTTGTCTGACTTCTGCTAAAATTTCTTCTCTAATAACATCTGTCAAGGGAGTAATCACTCCTTGGTATTCCGCATAACTGGAAATCGTCAACATTTCCTCTAGGGCACCCTTGGTTACCAAACTAACAACTTCGTGTTCATCCTTAACGATAACACTCATCCGTCTACGTTCAAAATCAAAGGGAAGCTCATCTATTTTTTGAAAAGTTTGAGCCAGATTTTGGAGGATATCGTGTTCTTTTGCTTCCTTTTCAGTCCGTTTGATGATGGCTCTGTCCATCAAATTTTTCAAGCCCGTTTGAAAATAAGAATTGAGATAAGCTCGTCTCAAGACGGTCAAATCCAAATCTCCATGTATATCCAAAGGATATTCAAGGACAATTTCGTCTTGGGTTAGAGTTCCTGTCTTATCTGTACACAAAATATCAATCGCCCCTAAGTCCTGTATGGCATTGAGTTTCTTGATAACCACTTTTTCCTTGGCCATAATGATGGAGCCTTTTGCTAGACTGGCCGTGATAATCATAGGAAGCATCTCAGGTGTCAATCCAACACCAACACTCAAAGCAAATACGCCAGCTTCTAACCAATCTCCATCTGTTAAACCATTGGACAAGAAAACGATGGGCACCATGACCAGCATCAAACGAATCAAGAGCCACGAAATACTATTCATTTCCCGTTCAAACGAAGTAGGCTCATCATAGGTGTTCAAAGTCTGTTCAATGGCCCCCATCATGGTATCATCACCAACTGCTAAAACCACGGCCTTGGCACTACCAGATAAGACATTGGTTCCCATAAAGGCGAGCGCTTCTGCTTCTAGCAGACTATCAGATTGTTGAACTGTTGCCTTGGTCAAGGCCAATTTTTCAACCGATTCACTTTCACCTGTCAAGCCCGACTGTTGTACAAAGAAATCGCGCGACTCAAATAAAAGAAGATCTGCTGGAATCATGTCTCCAGCGCTTAATTTAACCACGTCACCCACTACCAAATCATCGATAGGTACTTCTTGGATTTCTCCTTGACGAATGACAGTCGCTGTGTTGACAATCATTTTTGATAGATTAGTCGCAGCCTTATCACTACGGAGTTCTTGGACAAAGCGTATGCCACCAGAAATGAGGACTAGGACAACGATGATAATGGAAGTTGTCGGATCCTCTTGACCTGGTTTTGCCAACCAGACATTGGTCACCAAGGAAATCACGGCGATGACCAGTAAGATGATCGTAAAAGGATTGATAATGGATTCGTAAATCTTTTTGAGGATACTGTCTTCTTGACCCTTTGTGATGGTATTTTCGCCATATAGGTCACGATTTTTCTCCACCTGCTCCTCAGTCAAGCCTGTTAGACTTGTCTTATAAAAAGATAGAGTTTCGTTTAAAGATGTATGAATAGCTGTTGCTAATCTTTCTTTTGTAGTTTTCATTGGTTTCTCCTATCTGTATGAATGATGTGTTTCATACACAGAGACCAATCACTTTATAAGGGCAGAACGACACAAATCAGCGATTGGCTGTGTATGTGCGGTTCCGGATGATCGTCAATTTGCATCGTTTATCTCCTTTCTTTGTTTTAAACAGTAGAAAATCCCACCATAAAATGGCAGGATTAAAAAACTAATTATCTGTTTTTCGTTCAAGCTTTAACTCCATAGGGCAATGTAATGAGCTTAGTCTTGGCCTTCGCGACCAGGACTGTTGACCAACGAGTAGTGTCTCCACTGCTTTGCGGTAGTCATCCGTATCCCTATGGTAGCCTCACCTACCGTTTTCGTCTTTCAGTATAAACCTTTAAAATTTAAAAGTCAATCATTTGAGTTGTTTAACTCTTAAATAACTATCAACTCTTTTGGAGCTAAGGTCAACAATTCACAACCTGTCTCTGTAATCAGGATATCATCCTCGATACGAACACCATATTTACCTTCGATATAGATACCCGGTTCATCGGTTAAGGCCATACCTGCCTTAATAGTTTCTGTAGAAGTCTGGCTAAAGTATGGTTCCTCATGGATATCCAGTCCAATACCGTGACCAATACCGTGGGTAAAGTAGTCGCCATAGCCTGCTTCGATGATAATATCACGAGGGATTTTGTCAAAGTCACGGAAACCTAAGCCTGCCTTGGCTTGATCAATCAAGGCTTGGTTGGCTTTGAGAACCGTATTGTAAATCTCTGCCTGCTCGTCGCTGACATGCCCCAGATAAATAGTCCGTGTCATATCACTGACATAGTGGTCATAAAGGCAACCGAAGTCCATGGTAATGGCTTCTCCCAATTCCACTGGTTTGTGCATAGGATGGGCATGAGGTTTGGAAGAGTTGATGCCACTTGCTAAAATAGTATCAAATGATAGGCCTGAAGCTCCCAACTCACGCATACGGAAGTCAAGGAAGTTGGCAATCTCAATTTCAGTCTTTCCTGGCTTAATAAAGTCAAGCGCGTCGCGGAAAGCTTGGTCTGAGATAGAACAAGCCTTGCGAATAGCTGCAATCTCCGCCTCATCCTTAATCATTCGAAGACCTTCAACAAATTGAGTTTGTGGAAGCAAGTCAATTCCTTCAAAGGCGGCCTGCATACGATGATAATAAGAAACTGAAATCTCATCTTCAAAACCGATTCGATACAAGCCCATGTCCTTAACAATTCCTGCAATGACAGCCAATTCATCACGGTCTGCCACAATCTCAAAGCCACTGGTTTCTTGCTTGGCTGCAATGATATAGCGAGAGTCTGTCACCAAGACCTGACGATCACGGCTGATAAAGACTGTTCCGTTTGAGCCCCAAAAACCAGTCAAATAATAGACGTTTTTAAGGTTATTGATGATGATGCCATCTAGTTCTTTTTCTTGCATTTTATCTAGAAATGCTTGTACGCGTTTATTCATGATGTAATTTTCCTTTCAAATAATGTCCTGTGTAGCTGGCTTGGTTAGCAGCTACTTCTTCTGGAGTTCCTGTTGCGATGATGGTTCCACCACCGACACCGCCCTCAGGTCCCAAGTCAATAATATGGTCTGCCGTCTTGATAACATCCAGATTGTGCTCAATGACAAGAACTGTATTGCCATCGTCAACAAAGCGAGCCAAGACTTTAAGCAAGCGAGCGATATCCTCTGTATGGAGTCCTGTCGTCGGCTCATCCAGAATGTAGAAAGATTTTCCTGTCGAGCGTTTGTGGAGTTCACTAGCCAGCTTCATACGCTGGGCTTCTCCTCCAGAAAGGGTGGTAGCTGGTTGCCCTAGCGTTACATATCCCAGTCCCACATCCTTGATGGTCTGGAGTTTGCGTTGAATCTTTGGAATGTGTTGGAAGAATTCCACCGCATCGTTGACGGTCATATCCAAGACCTGCGAGATATTCTTTTCCTTGTAATGAACTTCTAGGGTTTCACTATTGTAGCGAGTCCCGTGGCAGACTTCACAAGCCACGTAAACATCTGGCAAGAAGTGCATCTCAATCTTGATAATCCCGTCACCTGAGCAGGCTTCACAACGACCACCCTTGACATTGAAACTGAAACGTCCCTTTTTGTAACCACGAATCTTAGCCTCATTTGTCTGGGCAAAGAGGTCACGTATATCGTCAAAAACTCCCGTATAGGTAGCAGGGTTAGACCTCGGCGTTCGTCCGATAGGGCTCTGATCAATATCAATCAAGCGGTCTACATGCTCAATCCCTGTAATCGTTTTAAACTTACCAGGTTTGTCTGAATTGCGGTTGAGCTTCTGGGCAATAGCTTTTTTGAGAATGCTATTGATTAGGGTCGATTTCCCTGAGCCCGACACCCCTGTCACTGCGATGAATTTTCCTAGTGGGAAGCGAGCTGTGACATTTTGCAGGTTGTTCTCACGCGCTCCCGTCACCTCGATAAAACGACCATTACCAACACGGCGTTCTTCTGGTACTGGAATGGCACGTTTGCCTGACAAGTACTGGCCTGTGATAGACTTACTGTTACGAGCTACCTGTTTGGGCGTACCTGCCGCAACAATCTCCCCACCAAAAACACCCGCACCAGGACCAACGTCAATCAGATAATCAGCCTCACGCATGGTATCTTCGTCATGTTCCACCACGATAAGAGTATTGCCCAAGTCACGCATCTTTTTGAGACTGGCAATCAGACGGTCATTATCCCTCTGGTGAAGACCGATTGACGGCTCGTCTAGAATATAAAGAACACCTGATAGGTTAGAACCAATCTGGGTCGCCAAGCGAATACGCTGACTTTCCCCACCTGAAAGAGTTCCTGCCGAACGTGACAGGGTCAGATAGTTAAGACCCACGTTATTAAGGAAAGTCAAACGGTCCTTGATTTCCTTGAGAATGGGCCGAGCAATGATGGCTTCATTTTCAGAAAGAGTCAACTGACTGACTAATTCCAAGTGATCTGCGATAGACAGGTCTGAAATTTCTCCGATATGTAGCCCGTTCTCGCCACCCACACGGACAGACAAGGCCTGGTCATTGAGACGATAGCCGTGACAGGTTCCGCAAGTCAGCTCATTCATGTAGAGGCGCATTTGGGTGCGCGTGTAGTCACTATTGGTTTCATGGTAGCGACGCTTGATATTATTGACAACTCCCTCAAAAGGAATGTCGATATCGCGCACACCACCAAATTCATTCTCATAGTGGAAATGGAATTCCTTACCATCTGAGCCGTAGAGAATCAAGTTCTTATCTTCTTCTGACAAGTCCTCAAAAGGCTTATCCATATCCACTCCAAAGGCTGTCATAGCCTGCTCTAGCATGTTTGGATAGTAGTTGGATGAGATAGGATTCCACGGAGCCAAGGCTCCCTCACGTAAGGTTTTGCTGGCATCTGGTACTACCAAATCAGTATCCACCTCCAGCTTGATGCCCAAACCGTCACACTCACTACAAGAGCCAAAAGGAGCATTGAAAGAGAAGAGACGAGGCTCTAACTCTGGAACAGTAAAGCCACAAACTGGACAGGCATAATGCTCAGAAAACAACAACTCAGAGTCGTCCATAGTGTCGATAATGACATAACCTTCTGCAATACGAAGGGCAGCCTCAATGGAATCAAAGAGACGACTACGAATGCCCTCCTTGATGACAATACGGTCAACCACGACATCGATATTGTGTTGCTTACTCTTAGACAACTCTGGCACTTCGGTTACATCATAGACTTCACCATCCACACGGACACGAACATACCCATCTTTCTGAACCTTCTCAATAACACTCTTATGTTGGCCTTTTTTCTTGCGGATGACAGGGGCCAAGATCTGCAAGCGCTGGCGTTCAGGCAATTCTAAAACCTTATCCACGATTTGCTCCACAGAAGAAGCCTTGATAGCTCCATGCCCGTTAATACAGTAAGGCATCCCCACACGTGCGTAGAGGAGACGCAGATAGTCATTGATTTCAGTCGTTGTTCCCACCGTCGAGCGAGGATTTTTACTAGTCGTTTTCTGGTCGATGGAAATAGCGGGGCTGAGACCATCAATAGCATCTACATCAGGCTTCTCCATATTCCCCAAGAATTGACGAGCGTAGGCTGACAAACTCTCCACATAGCGACGTTGACCCTCCGCATAGAGGGTATCAAAGGCCAGACTGGATTTCCCTGAACCTGACAAGCCGGTCACGACAACCAACTTGTCTCGTGGAATTTCCACGTCAATATTTTTTAAATTATGGGCACGCGCCCCATGAATGACAATTTTATCTTGCATCTTTGTTCTTTCTAGTCCATTATTGCTTACCATTATACCAAAAAAAGTGAGATTCTATTACCCAAAAGGCTGAATTTATAGTATAATAGTACGGTGTGAAAAAATCTGAAAAATGAGAAAGGATAAGGGATATGAAACAAGTTTTTCTCTCTACAACAACTGAATTTAAAGAGATCGATACGCTTGAACCGGGTACTTGGATCAATCTCGTCAATCCGACTCAAAATGAATCACTCGAAATCGCTAACGCCTTCGATATTGATATTGCCGACCTTCGTGCACCACTCGATGCGGAAGAAATGTCTCGTATTACCATCGAAGATGAGTATACTTTGATCATCGTGGACGTGCCGGTCACAGAAGAAAGAAATAACCGCACCTACTACGTCACCATCCCGCTTGGTATTATCATCACTGAGGAAACCATTATCACTACTTGTTTGGAACCATTACCGGTCCTCGATGTCTTTATCAACCGTCGCTTGCGTAATTTCTATACCTTCATGCGCTCACGTTTTATCTTCCAGATTCTCTATCGCAATGCAGAACTTTACCTAACAGCCCTTCGTTCGATTGACCGTAAGAGTGAACAAATCGAAAGTCAACTGCATCAATCAACTCGTAATGAAGAATTGATTGAGCTCATGGAATTGGAAAAAACCATCGTCTATTTCAAGGCCTCCCTCAAAACAAATGAGCGCGTGATTAAGAAATTAACCAGCTCAACCAGCAATATCAAGAAATACCTTGAAGACGAAGACCTGCTTGAAGACACCCTGATTGAAACCCAACAGGCCATCGAGATGGCAGACATTTATGGAAACGTCTTGCATTCTATGACAGAGACCTTCGCCTCTATCATTTCCAACAACCAGAACAACATCATGAAAACCTTGGCCCTTGTGACCATCGTCATGTCCATCCCAACCATGGTCTTTTCTGCCTACGGGATGAACTTTAAGGATAATGAAATCCCCCTAAACGGCGAGCCGAATGCCTTCTGGTTAATCGTCTTTATCGCTTTTGCTATGAGTGTCTCGCTCACTCTCTATCTCATCCATAAAAAATGGTTCTAAGAGGAGTTCCTATGTCTCAGATTGATCTACAAAAATTAACCAAGAAAAACCAAGAGTTTGTCCACATCGCTACCCAACAATTCATCAAAGATGGGAAATCAGACGCTGAAATCAAAACTATCTTTGAGGAAGTTATTCCCCAAATCCTTGAGGAGCAAGCCAAGGGTACGACTGCTCGTTCCCTCTATGGCGCACCGACCCACTGGGCTCATAGTTTCACTGTCAAGGAACAATATGAAAAAGAGCATCCAAAAGAAAATGATGATCCAAAACTCATGATTATGGACTCAGCCCTTTTCATCACTAGCCTCTTTGCCCTCGTCAGCGCCCTCACAACTTTCTTTGCAGCAGATCAGGCTTTCGGCTATGGACTTGTCACTCTCCTGCTAGTTGGACTTGTTGGTGGATTTGCCTTCTACTTGATGTACTACTTTGTTTACCAATACTATGGACCAGATATGGACCGCAGCCAACGTCCACCTTTCTGGAAATCTGTACTGGTTATCCTAGCTTCTATGTTCCTTTGGTTGCTTGTCTTCTTTGCAACAAGCTTCCTACCAGCTAGCCTTAACCCAGTACTTGCTCCATTGCCACTGGCTATTATCGGAGCAGCCCTCCTAGCCCTTCGCTTCTATCTCAAGAAACGCTTGAATATCCGTAGCGCAAGTGCAGGACCAACACGTTATTAAGAAGAACGGAAACATATCATGGTTCAACATCATAAGAACCATGATTTTTTAATCTTTAAACAATCATGTA
Organism: Streptococcus mitis; assembly: GCF_000960025.1. GTDB lineage: Bacteria > Bacillota > Bacilli > Lactobacillales > Streptococcaceae > Streptococcus > Streptococcus mitis_DH. The sequence continues at coordinate 436,162 of NZ_JYGQ01000004.1, forward strand.
AAAAATATTTAACTCTATCTAAAATTCAGTACATTTATACTTTATAAAACATAAATGTAAACATTTTATTCTATTTTGTACAGAGAATAACAACAAATGAGCATATTCCTTGCCTATATACAATCATTTTGATACTCTATAATTGGAGGAAAATATGACAAAACAAAAAATTAATCGAATCGTAGGCTCCATTGGTGCCTTTATTGGAATTATAGTATTTATTGCCTACATACCTCAAATTATCGCTAATTTACAAGGAAATAAAGCTCAACCATTTCAACCTTTATCAGCTGCTATATCTTGCTTAATCTGGGTTATTTATGGATGGACAAAGGAACCTAAGAAGGATTGGATACTAATCATTCCAAATTCAGCCGGTGTTATTTTAGGTGGAATCACTTTTTTGACTTCACTCTAACAAATCTAATAGTATGTATAAAAAGCAACTGCAGGTGCGGTTGCTTTTTCACTTACTTTTTTGATTTTAAAGCATTCTTCTGACATCCCACATAGCTCTATCTAATCTTTTTGTGATAAAATAGGCTCAATCTATTTCTAGGGGGATAAAATATGATTTCTACTATTGGTATTGTTAGTTTATCTAGTGGCATTATCGGAGAGGACTTTGTCAAACACGAAGTGGACTTGGGTGTCCAACGTCTCAAGGCCCTGGGACTCAATCCTATCTTTTTGCCCCATTCGCTAAATGGATTAGACTTTATCAAGAACCATCCTGAAGCTCGTGCAGAGGATTTGATTCATGCCTTTTCTGATGATAGCATCGATATGATCCTATGTGCCATCGGTGGAGACGATACCTATCGCTTACTACCTTATCTTTTTGAAAATGGCCAACTACAAAAGGTTATCAACCAAAAAATTTTTCTTGGCTTCTCGGATACAACCATGAACCATCTCATGTTGCATAAACTAGGACTCAAGACTTTTTATGGTCAATCCTTTTTAGCAGACATTTGTGAATTAGACAAAGAAATGCTAGCCTATAGCCTTCACTACTTTAAAGAATTGATTGAGACTGGAAGAATCTCAGAAATCCGCCCTAGTGACGTTTGGTATGATGAAAGGACTGACTTCAGTCCCAAGGCTCTGGGGACACCTCGTGTCAGTCATGAAAACACTGGTTTTGAGTTGTTACAAGGAACTGCCCAGTTCGAGGGGAAAATCCTCGGTGGTTGCCTCGAATCCCTCTACGATATCTTTGACAACTCTCGATACGCAGATAGCACGGAGCTCTGCCAAGAATACAAACTTTTCCCTGACTTGTCAGACTGGGAAGGAAAGATCCTCTTGCTAGAGACAAGCGAAGAAAAGCCTGAGCCGGAAGACTTCAAAAAGATGTTACAAACTTTAAAGAACACTGGTATATTCAAGGTCATCAGCGGACTCTTGGTCGGGAAACCTATGGATGAAACTTTCTATGACGACTATAAAGAGACACTATTGGATATCATTGACAGCAATATTCCAATTGTCTATAATCTGAATGTCGGCCACGCAACTCCGAGAGCAATTGTCCCCTTCGGAGTCCATGCCTATGTAGATGCACAGGAGCAAGTCATTCGCTTTGACTATAACAAAAAATAAATAGTGTCTCTATTTTTGTGCTTTTGTATTCGTTTTCGTTACAATTTGTATCTGAATTTATTGCATTTCGCTAATTTCTATGATATCCTTTTGAAGGAGGTGTATATGACAAAACAAAAAATTAATCGAATCGTAGGTTCTATTGGTGCCTTTATTGGAATCATAGTATTTATTGCCTACATACCTCAAATTATCGCTAATTTACAGGGAAATAAAGCTCAACCATTTCAACCTTTATCAGCTGCTATATCTTGCTTAATCTGGGTTATTTATGGATGGACAAAGGAACCTAAGAAGGATTGGATACTAATCATTCCAAATTCAGCTGGTGTTATTTTAGGTGGAATCACTTTTTTGACTTCACTCTAACAAATCTAATAGTATATATAAAAAGCTGGGAAAAATTTCTCAGCTTTTTTCTATATTCTCAGATATGCTAGTTACCTGTACATACTAACGACCGCTTTTCCACTCACAATCATTCTCATGGTCATCAACTAGCCCTGCAGCCTGTAGAAAAGACAAGACGGCGACTGGGCCTGTGAACTTGAAACCTCTTTTTTTGAGATCTTTGGCCAATTTCTCAGACAAGGGTGTTTTAGCTGGGGCTTGGCGGTAATCGGGAACATCATTAACGATCGTTTTCCCCTCAACAAAAGACCAAAGATAGGCATCAAAAGAGCCGTACTCTGCCTGTAGTCGTAGAAAGGCTTGGGCGTTAGCGCGTGTAGCAAAAATCTTGGCTCTATTTCGGATGATGGCTGGATTATCCAGCAAGACTTCCAATTCAGTGTCGGTCATCTCTGCAACTGCTTGAATTTGATAGCCATGAAAGGCTTCTCGGAAAGCCTGACGTTTGTTGAGCACCGTTTCCCAAGACAGACCAGCCTGATAGGTTTCCATACACAACAACTCAAACAATGCTTGGTCATCATGGAGGGGTTGACCCCACTCCTCATCATGATAGGCAATGTAGAGCGGATTGGTCATCTTGACCCACGAACAACGTTTTGTCATGCTCTGCTCCTATTTGACCAACATCTTAAGGGCCGACTTGATGTAGTTCTCAGCTGTATCTGTCGTTCCTTCAAAGAATTTCTTGATTTTCTTGAGCTCAGTTGCCTTGTAGCCCAGAGCCAGCATGGCTTCCATGGCTTCTTCCAATTCTTGATTTTCAGCGCTAGCTTGCACTGCCACCTTGGCAGGAAGGTCATCTCCTGCAACTACTACCTTTCCTTCCAAGTCCAGCACCATCTGCTGGGCTGTTTTCTTGCCAATTTTAGGGAATTTGGTCAAGTAGGTGATATTCTTGGTTTCAATGGCTTGAACCAAGCCAGCATTGTCATCAGCAGCGATAATAGCAAGAGCTGATACAGGACCAATCCCAGAGACCGAAATCAGACTGAGAAAGAGCTTTTTCTCGTCTTCTGAGCGAAATCCATAAAGTAGATGGGCATCCTCACGTACAACTTGATGCACATAAATTTGAGCTTCTTGATTGACCTGACCTGAATAAGCATAAGGATTGGCCACATGCAATATATAACCAATACCGTCGGTTTCAAGAACAATGTATTTAGCAGTGATTTTGGTAATGATTCCTTTTAAATATTCGTACATAGTTTTCCTTTTAGTTTAATATTTTCCCAATTCACGGAGACTAGTGTGATTCTCCTGAATACGCCGGAACATCTTTTCCATATCCGACTTGGTGAAGTGCACCAAAACAGGACGTCCGTGAGGACAGTTATAGGGATTGTCACATTGAGAAAGTTGATAAAGGAGCTGTCTGGCCGAATGGTCATCGATATGATGATTGGCCTTGATAGATCTCTTGCAGGACATCATGATAGCTAGCTCTGCTCGGTATTTCTTGATAGAAACTTCCTTGGTCAAAAGGAGCATATCACACATCTCATAGATGCCTGATTCAATCTCTTCTTCTGCCATCCAAATAGGATGTTCACGTAAGATAAATTGATTTTCTCCGTACTCTGCTAGAAAGACCCCAACTTCCTCCAAAAGTGCCATTCTTTCCTTGAGACGAAGGGCATCATCCGCTGGAAATTCAAAGATATAGGGCACTAGGAGTTGCTGCTGGCTCTGGTCAACATTGCCAATACTTTCACGGTATTCCTCGTACTTAACCCGTTCCTGAGCCGCATGCTGGTCTATGATGTAGAGCCCATCTCGCCCTTGGGCGAAGAGATAGGTTCCATGCATTTGCCCGAAAAATTCCAACTCTGGAAAGCTTGAAGATTCTTCTCGCTCCAGCTTGTCATAAGCCTTATCCAAACTGGCCAAATCTAACTCTGGATGGTCTAATTGGTCGTAGTTAGCAGGCTTTCTCTCTGCAAAATGGAGTTTGCTAGGCTTAGTCAGCTGCTCCAAGGTTTCCTTGGCAAACCGGGTTAAATCCTGTTTCTCTTCAGTCAGATTCACCTGATAATCAGCTACTTCAGCTTGACTGGATCTTATCGGCTCTGTTTGCTCATAGTAGATCATATTTTCTTTGAGTGGGAGAATGGTTTGCTCCACCTTCTCACGATTGCGCACAGCCGATTTGGCAAGATTTTCCAAGGCATCTGGTATCAAGGTTTGCTCCTTGAGACTATTTGCAATGGCTTCTGAGACCAACGTCATCAGTTCTTTTTCCTTGGAAATCCGCACCTCTTGCTTGGTTGGATGAACATTGACATCCGCTAGATAAGGGTCAATATGAATGTGAATGACAGCCAGTGGAAAACGGCCTACCATGAGCTTACTGCCATAACCGTCAAGAATAGCACGATTGAGTAAAAAGTTCTTGATATAACGACCATTGATGAAGAGACTGATATAGTTGCGGTTGGCTCTAGTCAACTCAGGCAAGGACACAAAACCTGAAATTTCGAAATCTAGGTCAGAATTCTCAATTTCAATCATCTTCTTGGCACTCGCCAAACCGTAAATCCCTGCGATAGCTTGGCGCAATTGACCAGTCCCAGCTGTCCGCGTCATCTCCTTGCCATCACTGATTAAACTAAACGAAATCTCAGGATGGGCCAAGCCCAGACGATTGACAATATCAATGATATGAGACAACTCTGCTTGCTGGCTCTTCATATACTTGAGGCGGGCAGGCGTGTTGAAAAAGAGGTCCTCCACACAAACCTTGGTCCCCACAGGACTAGTCGCTGGAATGATTTCTTCTACTTCTCCCCCACGTGCGACGAGCTTGGTCCCGTGACTTGCGCCATCCACCGCAGTCAACAAAGTCAAGACACTAACAGACGCTATAGAAGGCAGGGCTTCACCACGAAAACCAAGCGTGCGAATTCGAAAGAGGTCTGCTTGATTTTTTATCTTACTGGTCGCATGGCGGCGCAGGGCCAATTCCACCTCATCGTGGGCAATTCCATGACCATTATCTGTGATTTGAATCTTCTTGAGACCAGCTTCCTCAATCTCAATGATAATCTGACTAGAACCCGCGTCAATGGCATTTTCTACCAGCTCCTTAACAACGCTAGCTGGACGCTCGATAACCTCTCCAGCTGCAATCTGGTTTGCCAGCACCTCTGGCAATTCAATAATATGAGACATCTTTCAGCCCCTTTCCGTATCTATTTTCCTAGAAATTGATTAGTGCTATTATACCATATTTCAGAAAGGACAGAAAAGCAAGCGCCACATAGGAGTAAAATCCCGCCACATAGACAAAGTCCCTTGCCAGGGGGCATAAAATAGTGGTATACTCAATAAAAATCAAAGAGCAAACTAGAAAGCTAGGTGCAGACAGTACTTTAGTACGGCAAGACGACGCTGACGTGGTTTGAATTTGATTTTTGAAGAGTATTAATAAAGATGTACAAGAAGTGAGATTAATTTTGTATGAAAAACAAGGAGAGAAGTTTATGAAAATAGAACTACAGATTAGTGAAACTTACAAGGAGGAAAAGCTGATTGTCCAAGCACCTCAAGAAACCGATAAAATCCAGAAAGTCATCGAGTTCGCAGAAAATCTGAACCAAAAAGAAACAATCAAAGGAAAGATTGATGATCAGGTCTATCTCGTTGAGATTGGTAAGATACAGCGCTTCTATATCGAGAATCGGAAGGTTCTTGCAGAAACGGCTAGCCAGACCTACAATATTGATTTACGACTCTATCAGGTTCTTGAAATTCTGCCAACCAATTTTATCCAAATTTCCCAATCAGAAATCATCAATATCAACTCCATCTCTCATCTCAAGCTAACCCCAAACGGCCTAGTAGAAATTTTCTTGAAAAACGAAAGCTTCACCTATTCTTCACGCCGTTATCTAAAAACCATCAAGGAGAAATTAGAACTATGAAAAAACAAATCTTCCACGACGCAGCTGCTGGTGTCCTCATCGGCCTCATCCTCTCTATCATCTTTTCACTCATTTATGCACCAAATACCTACGCACCACTGAGTCCTGAATCTCTGATCGGACAAGTGATGGCTCAACATCAGGTTCACGGTGCCTTGGTCTTGCTCTACTGCACACTGATCTGGGCAGCCATTGGTATTCTCTTCAACTTTGGTAAACGATTATTCAGCCGTGACTGGAGCTTGCTCCGTGCAACTATGACCCATTTCTTCCTCATGCTGGCTGGCTTTATCCCACTAGCAACTCTGGCAGGTTGGTTTCCTTTTCACTGGATCTTCTATCTCCAGCTCATTATCGAGTTTGCGATTGTCTACCTCATCATTTGGGCTATTCTCTATAAAAGAGAAGCTAAAAAAGTGGACCATATCAATCAACTCTTGGAGCATAGAAAGTAAGAGTGCTGATAAAACTGCCTAAGATAATAAAAAAGCTAAGCCTAAGCTTAACTTTCCAACTCATACAAATCTGCAATAATTGCTGCAACACGTTTGATATCTCCCAGCATGCCTCGCATTTCAAAATCGGCTAATACAGGGAAACCAAAACGTTGACTGTATTGCTTAGCTGTCAGGCAGTATTGGTTATTAAAGTTACGATTTCCTGAACCAACCACACCAAAACACTTACTAGCATTATCACCATAGGCGATAAAATCCCCCACTGGTGTCGTCAAAATCTCAACATCTCCATTATCCACGCCATTCCCACCTTCGAGGTAGGTTGGCAAAAAAGCGACATAGGGATGGTCCATTTCATAGAAATCTTGGCCTTCCTTGACCAAATCCTTGATATGAATCTTTTGGACCTCAATTCCCTCGTACTGGGATAAGAGATAGTCTTTCAAGCGTGTCACAAAACTTTCAGTATTGCCACTCAGACTAATATAAACTAAAGAAATTGTCTTCATATATACCTCCATGATTTTATGTATAATCGAAAAATAACTACCAAGATTGTAACTTGATAGTTATTTTTTGTCAATACTTAGGCAAGATCTTCTGTTTCCTCTTCTTCAGCCAAGGCTTTTTGCTGACGCCACATCTTATAGAAGACAAGGGCTAGGAAGAGAACATTGATGACGATATAGAGAATGCTAACGGCTTGTGAAATAACACTTATCCCTAAACGCATGGTCTCATCGTGAACTAACTGCACAGCATCTTGTAAAGTCACATAGCTATAAATCGAACCAATAATGGCTAGCAAAACATAGCCGACATAAGTATAGTTTGCATATTGCAAATTCTTACGAACAAGGAAGACAATAGCTACTACCACTAAAATAGCAGATAGCACAATCAAGACCATATTAAAAATAGAATGAGTTGATTCTGCTACTCTATAGGTGTAATTAAGCTGGTCTTCTAATTGCTGAGCACTGACCCCTGCAACCTGTTTCTGAGTGGCACGAAGGGCTTCTTTACTAGGTAAAGGACTCAACATTCCAAACAGAGACATAGCTGAAATAAGAGCAGACAAGATTAGCAAGACCCATAGATAAATTGGTTTCTTTTTCATAATAGAACCTCCTGATATTATTATCGATATTATAGCACTTTTTGTAAAGGGATACAAATATTATAGTGTCGTTTCTACCTGTTTTCGGTAGGCTTTCGGCGATTTTCCGCACAATTTTCGGAATACTTTATAGAAATATCCAACATTACTGTAACCAACAGCATAACAAATATCTTCAATACTGTCACTAGTCGAAAGCAAGAGCTGTTGGGCGGCCTTAATGCGTTGTTTATTTAAAAGCTCTGCGAAGGTCGAATTGGTTTCACGCTTAATCAACTGCCCCAGATAGACAGGATTGATAAAAAGATCCTTACTGATATCCTTGAGGGAAAGTTCCTTCTGATAATCACGCCCAATGACTTCTAGCACACTAACCACATTTTCATTCATCCGATATTGTCCAAAGAATCGAGTCAGAGTTTCCTTGATATAAGGAACCAATTCATCGAAGGTTTGAATAGCATGAATCGTTTTGACAATATCCGTCAAATCATCAGCCTTTAGATGTTCAAACAAATGAAAGACATCCATGATAAACTGGATAAAAAGCTGTTTGGTAATGGGAACACGCGGCGTATTTTCAAGAACCACCTTCTCCAAAAGGTTTAACTCTTCCACGATTTGATTGAGGTTCCCCTGAATGATAACCCTATAAATCGGTTCGTAATAGGCAAAGAGACTCTCAGACTGTAGTAGATTTACAGAACCGTAAAAGAGGGCTTTCTCAGCATTCAACTTCCAGCGTTCAAAGTGTTCTTGATAGGGAGCTTTAAAGGGAGTAACGACTAACCCATCTAGGGGTTGGTCAGAAATGAAAATCTGCCAATCTTGACCCAAGACATAGTAGGGAATGGTAAAAGAGCCTTGTTTTTCCTTGGATAGGCCTATCCACCAATTCTCCTTATCCCCTAAATAACTAACAAATCCAGTCTCATCTAAATCTTGACTAAGGGTCTGACTTTTCTTTCCTCTCTCGCCGAGCTGACCTGCAATCTTCTCCAGCAGATTTCCCAACTCTACCTTATCAACAGGTTTGACCAAATAGTCCACCACACTAAGGTTCATTGCTCTTTTTACATAATCAAACTCCTGATAACCTGAGAGCAGGATATAGGCAGCATCTGGTAAGATTTCTTTCATCTCCCGAATCATATCAAGCCCTGTTTTGTCGGGCATATTGACATCGGAAATGACCACATCGACAGGATTTTCCTGAACATATTCTAGGGCTTCATCGGCATGACTAGCTGTTGCGACGACCTCCATATCCCACTTATCAAAGGGAATCAAACGTTTCAGACCTTCTGTCACCATGTACTCATCATCTACTAATAATACTTTATACATTTTCTCCCTTTCTACTCATCTTGAATTGTAATACGATACTGAACACCCGCTTGCTCTGCAGAATCTATAGTAATAGCATATCGATCCCCAAAATAGAGCACAAAACGCTCATGGACATTGATAATCCCGATAGACTGCTTGTGATCACTGTAACTGACTTGGTGTTCAAAATGTCTCTGACTTAATTTTTCTCGAATACTTGCCAGCTTTTCAGCCGACATTCCACGGCCATTATCGACCACCAAAATTTCCACAAAACCATCCTGTTTAAGCGCCTTGATACTAATCACATTATCTGTCCGTCTATGGTCAACACCATGCGCGAAATAGTTTTCTACCAGCGGTTGCAAGGTAAACTTAGGAATTTTCATATTCTCTAGCTCTGGGTCTATCTTGAAACCATAGGCAATGGACTTGGGATAGCGAACCATGCAGAGATAGCTGTATTTACGACAAAATTCTAATTCCTGTTTGAGAAGAGTTTCTCTTTCGTCGGAAATATTGTTACGCAAGAGACTACTGAATTCATAAATGATATCTGCCAACTCATCTTGACTTTGCATAACTGCATACATGCGCAAGAACTCCAGCGTATTATACATAAAATGAGGATTGATTTGCGCCTGCAAGGCCCGCATATTGGCATCTTTTTGACTAAGCTCTAACTGATAAATATCATGGATATTCTTTTCCAAGCGATCCAACATATCATTGGTCGTCTCCGCGATTAGGAGCAATTCCTGATCCTTTTCAAGCGTATCAATACGAAGACCTTCTTGTCCTTGGGCAATAGCTTGGATGGAATCCACCAAATCCACTACCTGCTTTTGATAATTTGAGAAAGTCTTCCTCAAAGTCAGATAGAGAATGACAATAAAGAGAAGGCTCAAGCCCACAATCAAAGCAGAGCTAGCCACTGTTCCTTGTAAAACAAAGTTTTTAGGAACTGCCACCTGAACCTGATATCCATGAGAGGTAAAACCGACAAACCAGTTCTCATGTTCCCTATTGACCCTCTCACCAATATGAAAAATCTCCGTATCAAAAGGCGATGTCACAGTAACAGCCATCGGGATATGACCTCGGGTATTGTCAATGGCATGATATAAAACTTCTGGATCCAAGGAGATGTAGATCACTCCTATAGATTGATCCGTTGCTGGGTCCAGAACTGGAATGCCAAAACTATTGGCCTCCGGTTTAAAGGCTTCAGCTGGCAAGACATGACCACTTCTTTTATCTCTTGTTGAAACATAAACTTCTTTAAAATCCTGCAAGACGATTGCAACACCCGTTATAGAGTCATTTTGGACATAAAGATCATCAATGTTTTCATACAGAGAAATAGAAGTTGACGAAGCTGCTTGGTGCTCCAACAGCCAATAAAAATACTCAGAAGTTGACAAGCTAAAGTACTTATAAACCCCTTGTATCCGGTCTTGATTGGCTACTAAATCTTGCGCCAGTTGGGCTGATTCTCTATAATAATACTCCACCTCATCGACTGTTCGAGTGGTTACACGTTGGGCTACTCTTTGAGCTTCCTTTTCCCGTGAATCCCAGTCAGCGTAAGAGAGTAAGATTGCAAAACTCGCAATAATAATCATCATAACTGAACTGTAGGTTCTTAGAAGCGTATGTAGCCAAAACTGCTTCATTCTATTTTGTCGCCAATTTTTCATGGATACTTTCATAGACCGGTTCCAACATATCACTGATAAAGAAATGCCACATCCCAATTCCTACAAAGAAAAGTAGGGCAGGCATATAGTAACCAATTGCCACAAGTAGCACTGTCCCAAGGAGAACCTTGGCCACAGCCGCTAGGCTCATAAAGATGCCAATCAAGGATAGTTTGAGACTATTTCGATAGGACAAATCAAAATAAACTTGTAATTTCAAAGATACTGTATAAGCCAAAAAGATCAGGGCAACTACTAGGACATTCAAAAAGGTCGCAATCAAATGAATAATAGTCTGATGAGGCAATTGTACCAAGAGATACAAGCCATAGAGCAAAACTAGATCCACCCCTAAAAAGCTATAGAAAATCAGGTTGCTTGAAACAAAATTTTGCTTATAAAGAGACCAAGCCTCCTTCAAACTGTATTCCCGAAAGCTATAACCATGTTCTGCATATAGACTCATCAAGGTGGCACTAGCCGGCGCTAGACCAAGGATAATCCCTCCTGCCAATGTTAATAGCCAAAAGAAGGCTGTCGCAATCATCCCTAAAAAGAAACGATTAAAGACAAAGTCTAAAAATCTCCCCATGATATCCTCCTAAAAATAACTATGAAACTATTATATCATATTTCAAGCGTTTTCAAAAACTTCTAGTATCCATTTACAATCCCACCAAACCATGGTAAAATGAGAATTGTGAAAAAATTATCAGGAGACAATTCATGAAGAAATCTATCTTAACTACACTGCTTTTTGCAGTTCTTTACTTCCTCTCCATGGGGATTGGTGTCCTTTTGGGCAATCTCTTTGATCAAACTGGAAACATGTTTTATGCGCCTGCTTTTACTGCCCTTGTCGGCGGTGGCGTCTATATGATTCTGGTCGCAAAAGTTCCACGTTTTGGAGCCATTACCACTATCGGCCTTGTCATTGCTCTCTTTTTCTTGGGAACTAAACACGGTGCCGGTGCCTTCCTTCCTGGAATTATCTGTGGTCTCCTAGCAGATGGAGTAGCTCTTTTAGGAAAATATAAAGATCAAACAAAGAACTTTCTTTCTTTTGTTATTTTTGCATTTAGCTCAACTGGTCCAATCTTACTTATGTGGATTGCGCCCAAAGCCTATATAGCAACCCTTCTAGCAAGAGGAAAATCCCAAGAATATATCGACCGTATCATGGTCGCGCCAAACCCTGGAACCATCCTTCTATTTATAGCAAGTATTGTCATCGGAGCCCTAGTGGGTGCCTTAATTGGACAAACCTTGAGTAAAAAATTGGCACAGAAAATCTGATTACTAAAAAAGAGCTAGGCGGCTCTTTTTTATTTATGGCTCAATTTCTTGGTCAAGAAGTCTCCCAAGAATTGGATCGCAAAGATAATCAAAATGATAATGATGGTTGCCAAGATGGTTACATCGTGATTGTAACGGTTAAATCCATAAGCAATGGCTACGTTACCAATACCACCAGCTCCAACCGCACCAGCCATAGCTGTTTCTCCAACAAGAGAAATCAAGGTCACAGTTGTCACACGGATTAAATCTGGAAGACCTTCTGATAGATAAACACCTACAATGTCCCAGAAGGTCGCTCCGCTAGCTTGGGCCGCCTCAATGACACCACCATCCAATTCAGCCAAGACAACCTGCACCTGACGGGCAAAGAAGGCAAAGACTGCAAAAGATAGGGGTACAATAGCCGCATTTGGACCAATGCTTGTTCCTACGATTAGATGAGAGAAGGGTGAGAAGGGTGACAAGACTGCCAAGAGAATGATAAATGGAACCGCACGGAAAATAGAGGTGATTTTATCCAAAATCCAGAAAACGACCTTATTTTCCAAAACACCGCCTGGCGCTGTCAAAACAAGGAAGAGTCCGACCACTAGCCCCAAGAACCCTCCGATGATGAAAGAAAGAACTGTCATATAGAGGGTTAGGTAGATGGCCGTTCCCCAGCCTGCTTGACCAGCCCAGCCCATCTTATAGACATTTGGTAAATAGGTTTGAATCAATGATTCCATCTTACTGTCCTCCCTTCAATACTTTTAGTTGTACGCCTGCTTGACGAATGGCTTCTTGGGCGCCTGCCAAAGCTGCTTTTTCACCTGACAAGACCACAACTAATTCTCCAACAGGAGTACCATCAAGAATTTCGATGTTTCCATAGAGGATATTAGCCGTTACTTGGTAACGCTTGTACAATTCATTCAAAAGTGGCTCGTCTGTCGAAGCACCCGCATACTTGAGTTGCACCAAGAGACTGTTTTCAGACAGATGTTGCACGATTTCTTGCTTCTCGATTTTGACCATAGCTTCGTCAATACCTGTAGCTGTTGAGATAAAGTCTTGAGTCAAAGGTTGTTTAGGGTCTGAGAAGATTTCAAGGACACTGCCCTCTTCAATCAAATGCCCATCCTGCATAACTGCCACACGATTGGCAATATCTTTGACAATCTGCATTTCATGCGTAATCAAGACAACAGTCAAGCCTAATTTTTGGTTCAAATCTTGCAACAAGGCCAAAATCTGCTTGGTTGTCTTAGGGTCAAGGGCAGAAGTTGACTCATCTGAAATCAAGATTTTTGGATCATTGGCCAAAGCACGCGCAATGGCCACACGCTGTTTTTGTCCTCCAGATAGTTGTGAAGGGTAGTTTTCAGCACGGTCTGCCAAGCCAACCAAGTCCAACAATTTGGCTACTTTAGCCTTCTTTTCTTCCTTGCTGAGCCCAGAGTGTTTAAGGGCAAAAGCTACATTCTCCTCTGCCGTCTTTTGGCTCATGAGGTTAAAATGCTGGAAAATCATCCCGATATCCTGACGTTTACGACGTAACTGCTCGGCCGTCAAGGTCACCTGACCATCAAAAATCACATCGTCGTCAATGGTAATTTTCCCTGCAGATGGTTTTTGCAAGAGGTTAATCACCCGTACAAGGGTTGATTTCCCTGCTCCAGAATATCCAACGATTCCGTAGATATCCCCTTCTTGGATGTGAATGGTCACATCCTTGACCGCTGTGATGGTTCTCTTCTTTTGGTGAAAAGTCACATCGATCTGATCTAACTTGATAATATCTCTACTCATAGCTTCTAATCAGCTCCTCTACTAATTCAATATGGGTGTAGTAATCGGCGATTCGCACATTTTCATCCCCACCGTGGTCTCGACTATTAGCATTTCCTAGACCGAAGGCCACCATTGGTACCTCTAGGGCATCAAAAACCGTATGCATAGGCCCTGTCCCTGCTGTTGTCGGCAAGACTGAAACGCCCTGTGGATAGAATTTCTTGGCCAACTCGATTACATTGAGAATGGCTGGCGCGCTCATATCGCTTCGATAGCTCATCTCTCCCAAGGTATAGTATAATTCTACCTTATCAAAGCCATTTTTGTCTAGCTGTTTCCGAATTTTTTCCAGAACATCATGCGGTTCTAGGCCAGGAACCAAACGAACCTCTAGCTTAGCACTAGCTTCTGCTGGCAAAATCGTTTTGACTCCTTGCCCTTGATAACCTGACTGAATCCCTTCGATATTAAGAGCTGGCTCGAAAAAGAAACGTTTTAGAAAGGCTACACGGTCCTCTTGTAAGAGAGGCAATTCCAAGCCATAAATCTGGCTGATTTCCCCAGGATTGCGTTGAGCATAGGCATCCACCAAGGCTAATTCTCGTTCATTCGGCTCTTGCACTTCTTCGTACAAACCTTCAACCAAGATACGACCATCTGCGGCACGAAGAGACTGTAGAGCTTGAAGGAGGTACCAGGGAGCTGACTCCACAACCCCACCATAACTAGAGTGGATATCTACATCAGCACTTTTAACCTTGGCATCAAAGGTCACAATCCCCTTATTTCCACCAGAAATTTCTAACTGTTCCAAGGCATTTTTGGTCCCTTGTTCCCAGACCAACAAATCTGCTCCACGGAGTTTATCCGCATGTTTTTCCAGATACTTATCTAGGTCTGTCGAAGCCGATTCCTCCGCTCCCTCCATGATAAAACTGATATTGACAGGCAGGTCATCATGGTGTTGCATGTATTTTCTCAAAGCACTCAAACGAGCTGTGATATGACCCTTGTCGTCATCAACCCCACGCCCATACATGAAGCCATTGCGGACCGAAAGCGTAAAGGGATCCTCTGTCCACACCTGATCCCCATCCGCTGGCACAGTGTCATAGTGGTTATAGAAAATCAAGGTCTTAGCATCTGGACGCGAACTCTTGAAATGCGCCATGACAAAGGGCGCTGTATAAGTCTCATCAATCTCCACTTCAGCTCCAACACGCTTGAAAATCTCACCCAGATAGTTGGCAACTTCTTTGAGACCCACCTGTTGGGCAAAGACCGACTTCTTAGAAATCAAGGTACGCAAAACCTCAAAATAATGCTGGGCCACATGATCCTTTTCAAATTTTTCAATCTGTTCTTGTTCGCTAGGAAAAACCATATTCTCTCTACCTTTCTATGAACTACTCTTCCTGACAATCCATGCTCTATACAAAAGCAAGAGGTGGAATTTTCTCTCCCACCTCCCTGTTTCTTATTACCAAACTGGTTGATCCAAACCGTCTGATGTTTCTTCGATAACTTTTTTCACGTCATCTGTGTGGTAAGCTGCGATCACTTTCTTGATAGCATCAGCTTTTGGTGATGATTCCCAATCTTTTTTCGCAACGATGATGTTGTACCATTGTTTTGAGTTTTCATCAGCTTGTTCTTTGAAAAGTGCTTTCTTGTAGTCCAATTTTGCTTCTGTAACGAAGGTATTGTTTACAACGGCAGCGTCAACTGATGACAATGAACGAGCTGTTTGGCTAGCGTCCAATTCGGTGATTTTCAAGTTCTTTGGATTCTCTTTGATGTTGGCAACTGTTGCAAGAGCAGTTCCTGAAACGTCCAATTTAATCAAGCCAGCTGATTGAAGCAAGTAAAGCGCACGACTTTCATTTGTAGCATCGTTTGGTACAGCGATTTCTCCGTTTGCTGGGATATCTTCTACTTTAGTGTACTTGTTGTCACTTCCATTCAAACCTGAGTAAAGGCGGATTGGAGAGATGTAAGTATCTGCAATCGCTACAAGGTCTTTCCCGTTTTCTTTGTTCCAGTTGTTCAAGAAGTTATAGTGTTGGAAAGCGTTCAAGTCTACTTCACCATCAGCAGTTGCCTTGTTTGGTTGTGAGTAGTCTGTGAACTCTGTAAATTCCAAAGTAATACCGTCTTTTTTAACTAATTCTTGAACTTTATCCCAACGAGCTTCTTCAGAACCGCTACGGTTAACAGTTGCGATTTTGATAGTTGTTGCATTGTCTGCTTTCTTTTCTGAGTTTCCGCAAGCTGCAAGAGCCAAACCTGCGACTGTAGCAAGGGCTGCTACACCAAGCCATTTTTTAATTTTCATGATTCTTTCTCCTTAAAAATAATACCGTACTAGTATCTCACAATTTGTTTGATTCTACAAATTGTTATTAGATAGTCAGATATATAGTTTAAAACTATATACTTAAAAATTGAGAAATCACCCATCTTACTCAGAATGGATGATTTCAAGAAATTATTTAATATCAGCTTCTGCTGGTAGGTAAGTGTCTCCGAAGAATTGTTTTGACAATTTTTCAAGAGTTCCGTCTTTGTAGAGTTCTTGGATACGTTTGTCTACAAATGTTTTCAACTCATCTTGACCTTTAGCAAGAAGTGGGTAAACGTAAGGTTGTTGGTCGCTTGGAAGTTCGATAACTTTCAAGTTGTCCAAACCTTGGTTCTTGATAACTGTTTCAACACCGATTTTATCAAAAATCTTGTAGTCAAACTGACCATCGCTCAAGCGTCCCATGATTTGTTGGAAGTCTGCTCTAGTGTAGTTAAGGACAGTTGGATTATCTGAGTGTTGCTTGTTATAGTCTTCTAACTGTTTAGCAGATGTTGTCCCTTGAACAACTTCTGTTGATTTTCCACCGATATCATCAAGTGATTTGATGCTAGAGTCGTCCTTCTTCACTACAAGAACGTTAGGATTTTTAGCAGTTGGGGCTGCGTAAAGGTATTTTTCAGCACGTTCTTTAGTGTAGCTGATGTTGTTAACGGCCATTTGGTAACGGTCAGCGTCAAGACCCGCAAAGACTCCTGACCACTCTGTCTTCTCAAACTTGACATCATACTTGTCAGAGTCTTTAAAGATAGCACGAACGACTTCAATTTCGTAACCAGTCAATTCGCCATTTTCTTCATAGTTGAATGGTTTTGGTGAAGCATTGGTTGCAACGATGATTTCTTTCTTGCTAGCTGCTTCTCCTTCTTTCTTAGCACCACCTGAGCAAGCTGCTAGAACGCCTGCAGCAACAAGCCCTAGGGCAGCAAGAGATGAGTATTTAACGATTTTTTTCATGTCATTTCCTCCAAAATAGAATACCTTATAATCTTAACAGAAAAAGAGCATTTACGCCATTATATGATATCTATCTCTGTGATAGGTTTTCTTTATGGCTAATTTATACTCAATGAAAATCAAAGAGCAAACTAGGAAGCTAGCCGCAAGCTGTACTTGAGTACGGTAAGGCGACGCTGACGTGGTTTGAATTTGATTTTCGAAGAGTATTAAAAGACCAAACGCAAGACTGCAATTAAGACCACCCCAAAGAGAACTGTTCCGACTAGATTGCGGTAGCGAAAGGCTACCCAAGCTGTTGGAAAGACGGCTAAGAAGTCCAGCCATTTGATTTGAGGAAGACTACCAACCTTACCTGTCACTACGCTTGAAAGAATCAAGGCAAAGATAATCGAAACGGGCAAGAACTTCAAAAAACGCTCAACGATCGCAGGCAAACCCTTATACTTGACCAAGATGAAGGGAATCATACGGGGAATCCACGTAACCAAACCAGAGAAAATAACTGCTAATAAAAGATACTTACTGACCATCTAAAACCACCCCCATTGTACAACCAAGTAGCGTCGCAAACAGAACAGCTAGCGACTGAGACACCACTGTCAAGAGCAAAAAGAAGGACACCGCAACAACTGCTAGGATAATCAGTAGATTGCGGACAGGAATCCGTCTTTGCATAATCTGGAATTGCGAAGCAAAAATTCCAATGAACATCCCAACCAAGGCAAAATCCAAGCCAAAGATTTCTGGATTTGGCAGCAGGCCACCCAGAGCCGTTCCGACTACTGTTCCCACAAACCAAGCCACATAGCTGTTAAGATTATTTCCGTGCATCCACATAGGATTGACCTTGTCTGTATGGGCCAATTCACCCATCAAAACGCCATAAGTCTCATCCGTCAAGAGACTAGACATACCAATATTTTGCCAGAGGCTGGTATGACGGAAATAAGTCGATGCGTGTAAACTCAACAAAAAGAGACGCAAATTGATCAAAAAAACCGTCATGGCAATAGCCGCCACAGGTGCTTGAACCGCAATCAGTGCCAGCATGGCAAACTGGGCACTCCCAGCATAAACAAAGAGGCTCATCAAGCCCATCTCAATAGGTGTCACATAGGGCGCACCGATAATTCCACAGGCCAGCCCGATACTGACATAACCAAGGGCCGTTGGCATGGCTGCCTGCGCCCCCTCCCAAAATCCTTTTTCTTTCATCTTTCTCCTCATATTGTCTTAATAGGTGGGCTGAAAAGGCCCCAGCCACAGCATGGACTATTATAACACATTCAGGAAAGAGAAAAAAGTCTGCTGATTGTAATCAGACAGACTCCATTTTATTCCATAGTATCAAAGGCAAGACTTGGTTTGGCATTGAGGTCCAAGTTTGCAAAATTTTCTTTGTTCCACTCGCTGACGCTGGCATAGGCAATCATTCCTGCATTGTCTCCACAAAGACGCAGTGGTGGGATGATGACCTTGACATCTGTGATTTCGGCCGCTAGGCGTTCTCTGAGACCTTTATTGGCTGCCACGCCACCTGCCACAACCAGGGTTTTAACAGGGTATTTTTCCAAGGCCTTCTTGGTTTTTGCCATAAGAATATCCAAGACAGCTGCTTGAAAGGAAGCACACAAATCCTCTGTGGACAAGCTTTCTCCCTTTTGCTCGGCATTGTGGTGAAGATTGATAAAGGCCGATTTCAAACCTGAGAATGAAAACTCCAGATTATCTTCCTTAATCATGGCACGAGGGAAATCATAAATATCCTGTCCCTGATGAGCTAGCTCGTCAATCTCACGACCAGCAGGATAGGTCAAACCCATGACACGGCCAACCTTATCATAGGCCTCACCAACCGCGTCATCTCGCGTTTCCCCAACAATCTTGTAGTCACCAGCCTCCGAAACATAAACCAACTCTGTGTGCCCACCGCTAACCAAGAGGGCTAGCAAGGGAAACTCCAAAGGCTCCACACTCTGAGCAGCCATGAGGTGGCCAGCCATGTGGTTAACGGGAATCAGCGGAAGCCCATGTGCCCAAGCAAAGGCCTTGGCAGCTGACAAACCAACTAGTAAGGCTCCGACCAAGCCCGGTCCATAGGTAACCGCCACAGCTGTTACGTCCTCTTCGGTAATTCCTGCTTCTGCTAGAGCCTCCTCGATACAGGCTGTAATGACCTCGACATGGTGACGACTAGCTACTTCTGGCACTACGCCCCCAAAACGTTTGTGGCTCTCGATTTGACTAGCAATGACATTGGACAAGAGCTGGTCGTCGTTTTTTAAGACAGCGACACTGGTCTCATCACAGGATGTCTCAAATGCTAAAATATATCTATCCTTCATCTATTTCTCTCTTCATGATGATGGCGTCCTCGACTGGGTCATGGTAGTAGGCCTTTCGCTCAGCGATGACTGCCATCTTTTCTTTCTTGTAAAATGCTTGCGCTCGTTGGTTTGACCTTCTGACTTCGAGGAAAATCTCCTTATCTGCCGGCAATTGAGCAAACAAGGCTGATGCAATTCCCTGACCCTGATAGGCTCCTTTGACAGCGATTTGCAGGACTTCTGCTTCAAAAAGATTCTCCTGAACAGCTAGAAAACCAACCACTTCTGCCCCATCATAAGCCAGAGCATACCAAGTCTGGTCTTGAGCCAGGTCTGCTTGGATTTGCTCCAGCGTCCAAGGGATGACTGGGTAAACAGCTATCATAACAGCGTAGATGTCTTGAGCCAAGTCAGGCTGTTGTTGGATTCGTTTGATTTCTATCATAGGCGTTTAATGTAAGATTCGCCAGACTCAGTGTGGTTCTTGAGCCAGTTTTCCTCAGCCTCGACACGTTTGAGGTAGTTCGGCACAAAATCATGCAAGGAGTCTGCTTCCTTGTCCCAGGCCCAAAGAGCAAGATTGGCTGCATTTGGTAAGGTTTCTTTGTAATTAGTCCTTGGCAAGTGTTCTTGAATCTGCTCCACAAAGGGGCCAACTTCTCCAACAAAGGTTACTTGACTAGCACCCTTGATTAGCTCAATCACTCGCTCAAAGGGCAGGTGCGCTTCTGGCATGACAGATTTAGCGTTTTCATAAAATCCTGCATAAACATTGTTGCGACGAGCATCCATCAAAGGAACGAACAAACCTTCTTGTTGGTATGGCACCAGAGCCAAGAGGCTAGACATACCAACTAACTCAATGTTCAGGGTATGAGCCAAAGTCTTAGCCGTTGCGACCGCAATTCGCAAACCTGTGTAGCTACCTGGCCCTTCCGCCACCATGATTCGATCCAAGTCTTTGGGTGTCCAATCCAAACTTGCCATCAAAAAATCGATGGCAGGCATAAGGGTAATACTGTGATTTTTCTTGATATTAATCGTCGTCTCGGCAAGAACCTGCTTGTCCTCTAAAATGGCGAGAGAAAGAGCCTTGCTAGACGTATCAAAAGCTAATACTTTCATAACACATTCCTATCTTTTTGTCTGCTTACTATTATACTACAAAAGCTGGCACATGGGAATTTTCTTTATCCCCAAACAAAAAGCCCCAGCATAAGCAGGGCATCTAAGCATTTAATCCAAAGTAAAATACAAACCAAACGACATAGGTTACGAGGAGGAGAAAAAGCGAGTAGAGAGTCACAAAGGTAATTTTCCACAAGAACTTGGTTTGTCGTCGTTCCAGTTTGGCAAATAGAAGATTCCCCGCATAAACGCAAGCAACAAAAACAATAAAAGCTACCAAGCGAGCTCCGATAGCAAAAGCAAATAAGTTATACATAGGGCAACCTCCTTGACTTAAAATAATCTATATGGAATTATGACAAGTGATAAAAATCATTCCCATTATCAAAATAACATATTTTCTTTATTTTTGCAAACGCTTACCTTTGAGTGCTTATGTGACTTTCTCGTTTCCGTCTTTTACTAATTTTTCATTTTGTGGTATAATTGAAATAATTGTAACGAATCAAGGTCAATCTAGACACAAAATGGAATGAAATCAAGCAAATCTATGCTAAAAGTTTGGAATAAGCTGACCTGTAAAATAGAAAGGAACTATATGATTTACAAAGTTTTTTATCAAGAAACAAAAGAACGTAGCCCACGCCGTGAAACAACACGCGCACTTTACCTAGACATCGATGCCAGCTCAGAACTTGAGGGCCGTATCGCTGCTCGCCAACTTGTCGAAGAAAATCGCCCAGAGTACAATATCGAGTATATCGAACTCTTGTCTGACAAATTGCTAGATTACGAAAAAGAAACTGGCGCCTTCGAAATCACGGAGTTCTAATATGGCCTATACTCTTAAACCTGAAGAAGTCGGCGTTTTTGCCATCGGTGGTCTGGGAGAAATTGGGAAAAACACATACGGGATTGAATACCAAGATGAGATTATCATCGTCGATGCTGGGATTAAATTCCCAGAAGATGATTTGCTGGGTATCGACTACGTCATTCCTGATTACTCATACATCGTGGACAATATCGACCGCGTCAAGGCTGTTTTGATCACACACGGACACGAGGACCACATCGGTGGGATTCCATTCCTGCTCAAGCAAGCAAATGTCCCTATCTACGCTGGACCGCTTGCCTTGGCTTTGATCCGTGGGAAACTCGAAGAACATGGTCTCTTGCGCAACGCCAAACTTTACGAAATCAACCACAACACTGAGTTGACCTTTAAAAATCTCAAGGCAACTTTCTTTAGAACGACTCACTCTATTCCAGAGCCTTTGGGAATTGTCATTCATACTCCTCAAGGGAAAATCGTCTGTACGGGTGACTTTAAGTTTGACTTTACTCCAGTTGGAGAACCTGCGGACTTGCACCGTATGGCTGCCCTTGGTGAAGAAGGCGTGCTCTGTCTCCTGTCTGACTCAACAAATGCAGAAGTGCCAACCTTTACCAACTCTGAAAAAGTCGTTGGCCAGTCCATCATGAAGATTATCCAAGGCATTGAAGGACGTATCATCTTTGCATCCTTTGCCTCAAATATCTTCCGTCTCCAGCAAGCAACAGAAGCTGCTGTTAAGACTGGGCGCAAGATCGCTGTCTTTGGTCGTTCGATGGAAAAGGCCATTGTCAACGGAATCGACCTTGGCTACATCAAAGCTCCTAAGGGAACCTTTATCGAGCCAAATGAAATCAAAGACTACCCTGCAGGCGAGGTTCTTATCCTCTGTACAGGTAGTCAGGGTGAACCTATGGCGGCCCTCTCTCGTATCGCCAACGGAACCCACCGTCAGGTGCAACTCCAACCCGGCGATACGGTTATCTTCTCTTCTAGTCCAATCCCTGGAAACACTACTAGCGTCAACAAGCTGATTAACATCATTTCAGAAGCTGGTGTCGAAGTTATCCACGGTAAGGTTAACAATATCCATACATCTGGACACGGTGGCCAGCAAGAGCAAAAACTCATGCTCCGCTTGATTAAGCCAAAATACTTCATGCCTGTCCACGGTGAATACCGCATGCAAAAAGTTCACGCTGGACTAGCGGTGGATACTGGTGTTGAAAAGGACAATATCTTTATCATGAGCAATGGTGATGTGCTTGCACTCACTGCTAACTCAGCTCGTATCGCAGGCCATTTCAACGCCCAAGATATCTATGTCGATGGAAATCGTATCGGTGAAATCGGCGCAGCTGTCCTCAAAGATCGGCGCGATCTATCTGAAGACGGTGTCGTTCTGGCAGTCGCAACTGTTGACTTCAAATCGCAGATGATTCTGTCTGGTCCAGACATCCTCAGCCGAGGCTTTGTCTACATGAGAGAGTCTGGTGACCTGATTCGCCAAAGCCAGCGTATCCTCTTCAATGCAATTCGTATCGCACTAAAAAATAAGGACGCTAGTGTTCAATCTGTCAATGGTGCCATTGTCAACGCTATTCGCCCCTTCCTTTATGAAAATACAGAACGTGAACCGATTATCATCCCGATGATCCTCACACCAGACGAAGAATAATACTCTTCGAAAATCAAATTCAAACCACGTCAGCTTCGCCTTGCCGTACTCAAGTACAGCCTTCGGCTAACTTCCTAGTTTGCTCTTTGATTTTCATTGAGTACAAGTCAACAAAACAGCCCCGATTTTTCGGAGCTGTTTTTTTCTATGCTTTCTTTTGAGATTGAAACTCAATAAAAATCGAAATCAGACTAGAAGGCTAGGCGAAAGCATAACTTGAGTTAGGTGAGCCGAAGCCGACGACGTATTATTTTGATTTTTGAAGAGTTTTAGAAATACTACGATTTTTACCTTCAAGATACACCATCAAAATAGAAATATCTGCTGGGTTTACTCCCGAAATACGGCTGGCTTGGCCGATGGTTTCTGGATTAATAAGTTTAAACTTCTGACGGGCTTCGGTTGCGATAGAATCAATGTCATCCCAGTCAATATTGGCTGGAATGCGTTTTTCTTCCATGCGTTTCATCTTGGCAACCTGGTCCATGGCTTTGGAAATATAGCCTTCGTACTTGATTTCTGTTTCAATCAATTCGATAATCTTATCATCCAAGTCCTCTGCAGCTGGTCCGATGAAAGCCACCACATCTTGATAAGAAACTTCTGGACGGCGAAGGAATTCCTTGGCTGTCACTGCATCGGTCAACGGCTTGAAGCCCATCTCCTCAACCTTGGCATTGGTTTCCTTGACTGGCTTGAGTTTGATGCTGTCGAGACGCTTCATCTCATTGTCAAATTGATTTTTCTTAATTTCAAAACGAGCCCAGCGTTCATCGTCCACAAGCCCAATCTCGCGTCCCATCTCAGTCAAACGCATATCCGCATTGTCATGGCGAAGGATGAGACGGTATTCAGCTCGACTGGTCAAGAGACGGTAGGGTTCAATGGTTCCCTTGGTCACCAAGTCATCAATCATGACCCCAATATAACCGTCACTGCGCTTCAAAATCAATTCAGGCTTATCTTGGATTTTCAGAGCCGCATTGATCCCAGCGATAATCCCTTGGCCAGCAGCTTCTTCATAACCTGATGTTCCATTGGTCTGACCAGCAGTGAAAAGACCTGAGATTTTCTTGGTTTCCAGAGTTGCACGCAACTGGTGTGGCAAGATCATATCATACTCAATGGCATAACCAGTTCGCATCATCTCCGCATTTTCCAAACCTTTGATAGAATGAACCAGCTCACGCTGGACATCCTCAGGCAGACTGGTTGAAAGTCCTTGAACATAGACTTCCTCAGTATTGCGCCCTTCTGGCTCAAGGAAGAGTTGGTGGCGTTCCTTGTCTGCAAAGCGCACAATCTTGTCCTCAATCGACGGACAGTAACGAGGTCCCACTCCCTTGACCACACCTGTAAACATAGGCGCACGGTGGAGGTTGTTTTGAATAATCTCATGACTGGTACCATTGGTATAGGTCAACCAGCATGGCACTTGGTCCTTGACATAATCCTCATCACGTGAAGTGTATGAGAAATGATTAGGCGCTTCGTCTCCTGGCTGAATCTCGGTCACATCGTAGTTGATTGAAGAAGCCTTGACACGTGGAGGGGTTCCTGTCTTGAAACGACCGATTTCGAGGCCCAGTTCCTTGAGATTGTCAGCAAGGTTAATAGAAGACAAGCTGTGGTTAGGACCTGATGAGTACTTGAGGTCTCCGATGATAATTTCCCCACGGAGAGCAGTCCCTGTGGTCACGATAACAGCCTTAGCAGCATACTCTTGATGGGTCGCTGTACGCACACCGACAACCTTGCCATCTTCCACCAAAATCTCATCAATCATGGTTTGACGAAGAGTCAGATTTTCTTGATTTTCAACTGTCTTGCGCATTTCCTTAGAGTAAAGCTCCTTGTCAGCCTGCGCACGAAGGGCACGGACAGCTGGCCCCTTCCCTGTATTGAGCATCTTCATCTGGATGTAAGTCTTGTCAATTGTCTTGGCCATCTCGCCGCCGAGGGCATCAACTTCACGCACGACAATTCCCTTGGCAGAACCACCGATAGAGGGATTACAAGGCATGAAAGCCAGCATTTCAATGTTGATAGTCGCAAGCAAGACCTTACAGCCCATACGGCTAGCAGCTAAGGAAGCCTCGACCCCAGCGTGTCCCGCACCGATTACAATAATATCGTATTCTTCAGTAAAATTATAAGTCATGTTTCTCTCCTATTCCTCAAGATGGATGTGTCTTAGTTGGCCGTCCCAATCTGGTAGGGCCGTTTTTAAAAAGGCTGGAACTAGATTGATACCCTTAAGCTGGTCTAAGTCAATCCACTCACAGGGCTGCCTTTTCTCATCTTCCTGCATGGTCAATGGGGCATCTTCAAGCAAATCCACCAGATAATGAAACTCGATATTGTGATAGGAAACACCGTCCTGTTCAAAACGATTTTCAACCACAAAAGCTAGCTGCCCAGCTTGAGCTTTGACACCCAGTTCTTCCCTCACTTCACGGACTACCGCGTCTTCCGTGCTTTCATTGACTTGAATCGCACCGCCGATAGTATAATACTTGCCCTTGTCTTTGGTAACTAGGAGCTTGTGATTTTGGACAATCAAGGCTGTCGCCCGAACTCCAAAAATTGTATTTCCTACTTTTGTCCGAAAGTCTTGCTGAGTCATTCTTGTCCTTTCCCTTAAACGACACAAAAACAGTCAAAACTCCAAAGAAGTGCAGGACAAAAAAGCCTGCAACATCCATGAGCTTTGACCATCATTTCTATTGCTTTTATTATTGTAGCAAATTGAGAAAATTTGTCAATCTAAATGTACTGACAAACTTGTCCGTCCCGGTAAGCATTGTCAATCAAACCACCACCTAGACACTCTTCGCCATCGTAAAAGACAACTGCCTGTCCTGGTGTAATCGCGCGTTGCGGTTCTGCAAAGATAACCTCTGCCTTATCTCCTTTGACATGGACGGTCACCTTAGAATCAGGCTGACGATAGCGGAATTTAGCCGTACATTCGAGCGTAAACTCTTCTGGCATTTCACGAGTAAAGTGGACTTGACTGGCTTCTAGACTGGTTGACATGAGCGAGTCATGGTAGAAACCTTGGCCAACATAGAGGATATTCTTGCTGAGGTCTTTTCCGACAACGAACCAAGGGGCATTGTCTCCACCGTGTTGCCCACCGATACCTAGACCTCCACGCTGACCAATCGTATAGTACATCAGACCTGCATGCTCGCCCATATCGCGACCATCCACAGTCATCATGCGACCAGGCTGAGCTGGCAAGTAGTTGCTGAGGAAGTTTTTAAAGTTCTTTTCTCCGATAAAACAAATCCCTGTCGAGTCTTTCTTCTTAGCAGTCGCAAGACCTGCTTCTTCTGCTAGTCTGCGAACTTCAGGCTTTTCCAAATGTCCTAGTGGGAACATGGTTTTTTGAAGTTGTTCTTGCGACAGTTGGCTGAGGAAATAGGTCTGATCCTTGCCATTGTCCACGCCACGAAGCATATGAACAGTACCATCTTCATCACGCGCCACTCGGGCATAATGCCCAGTCGCTACATAGTCTGCCCCCAAGGTCATGGCATAGTCCAAAAAGGCCTTAAACTTGATTTCCTTATTGCACATAACATCTGGATTGGGCGTGCGTCCTGCACGGTATTCCGCTAGGAAATACTCAAAAACGCGGTCCCAGTACTCTTTTTCAAAATTGACAGAGTAGTAGGGAATGCCAATCTGGTCTGCCACCGCAGCCACATCCTTGTAATCTTCGGTCGCCGTACAGACGCCGTTTTCATCTGTGTCATCCCAGTTCTTCATGAAGATACCGATCACATCGTAGCCCTGCTCCTTGAGAAGAAGAGCCGTCACCGACGAATCGACACCACCACTCATCCCCACAACAACACGTGTTTTAGAGTTATCACTCATGGTAAGTCTCCCATCTATTCGTTTATTTATACCCCTCAAAATTCTATTTACTATGACTTTCAATAGAATTTCTTCGAGTATAGTCTTTTCGTTTGCTTTTAGGACTAGGCAACGAGTCGCAGGCATAACTTGAGTTAGGCAAGACGAGTTAACGACGTAATAAAAGATAAACGAAATGACTAGTTCACGATTGAAGGTCGTGTGTGCTTAACGATTGAAGGTCGCTTGAGCAGTATTCATTATAACATGCTTGGTTAGAGAAGACAAGAAAGAGGATGATAATCTACAAGCCTCTCTGTAAATACATATATAATTGTTTAAAAAGAAGGTAATTTATAGCTTAATCCCTCTACTGCTTATTATCTTATTTATAAAATAAACTAAAAATGATATACTGTAATGAGGAGGAATACGTACATGATCCCTTAAAGATACTACCATCCATGTACGTAGAACGATTGTGAAAAACTACAAAGATATTCTAAAATCAAAAAACACCATTTTTACTATTATCATTGTCGCAAGTCTTGGACTTTTAATAGGTTTAGTCATTCATCAAGAAAACATCTTAACAGAAAGAGGCAATATTGCTTTCTTCAAACGGCAAAAAAATGAACAAGATGTCGAACAAGTAAAAAAAGCCATCAAAGATTTTAATATCGATTCTGAAACAATTATAGAAGATTGGAAAAGAATTCAAGAATTGAAGCCAAACACTGACGAAGGCAAGCAAACATTAGCAGACTTTCTTACTACTACGTCCGATAAAATCACCAATCATTATAGCGAAAAAGCTTTAAAAATGGATATAAAGGAATCCGATAGTCAGTTTGAAGATAAACAAACACTTGAAACAGCCATCACTTCCTTACAAAAAATACTAGGAATCATTAAAAGTGTCAACTCCACAAGCGAACAAGCCACTATTGATGAAAAAATAAAACCCATCCAAGAACTAATTTCTAAATTCCAAAAGCAAGTTGAAGTCTTGACCAAAAAAGAAGGACAAAAGACTGACAAAAAAGAAACAGGAACGACTAGTAGCGAGAGGGAAAGAGAAACCTATTCTTCAGGAGGAGAGAGCTACACTCCAACCTATACTGAGTCAAATGGGAGCAGATACAGTTCACAAGCGCCTGCAAGCGAACAACCTTCATCTGATAGTGCTGGCAGCAACGGAAATGATGTGGCAAGTACACAAAATCAAGCAGCTAATACTTCAGAAGTTCAAGCAGAGACTAATACCAATAGTAACAATGCTGGAGTTCCCACAACAAACAGTGATGATCTCGCTAGTTTAGGTGGCGGAGTTACATCATTCGGTCAGCAGTAATCCTTAAGAAAAAGACTGGCCAAAAAGCTTTGAAATCAGACAAACGCATATTATCAGGTAAGCAACACCTGATAATATGCGTTTTATTGTGGAAAGATTTACTTCATTTCTTCTGAAATTGAGTTTATATTCATCCTACATAGTAGACAAAAAATCATTACAAAACGGATAAAAATCACAAAATAAAGGCTCATACTGACTTATTATGAAAATAAGCTTGCGCCTTTATTTTTACTGCTTATCAACTTTTTAAATCTTTATTTGCTTTCTTAGCGACTGCAATTTGGTATTTCACTTGGTCAAATCCTGTACCTCCCAAGGAATTTCGTCTTTGAACAGCAGTTTTAGGTTGTAAGTAGACATAAATATCCTCGGCAATGAGGGAATGATAGGTTTGTAATTCCTCCAAAGTCCAATCTTGAATATTTTTAGCAGACTTGATAGAGTCTAGCACTAATCTTCTCACAGCCTCATGAGCTTCTCTAAATGGCAAACCTTTCCCTGCCAAATAATCTGCTAACTCAGTTGCATTTAAAAAGTCCTTCTCTGTAGACTCTTGCATTTTTTCCTGGTTCACCTGCAAGCTAGATAACATACCTGCCAATACATCGAGGGAATTTAAAATCGTTTCGACCGTATCAAACATCCCTCCTTATCCTCTTGCAAATCCTTATTATAAGCTAAAGGCAAGGACTTCATGACTGTCAATAATCCAAACAGATTCCCATAAACTCTACCAGTCTTTCCTCGAATCAACTCAGCCATATCTGGATTTTTCTTTTGGGGCATAATAGAGGAACCTGTTGTAAATGTATCTGACAAGGTAATGAATTGGTACTCAAAACTACACCAATTTATCATTTCTTCGCAAAAACGACCCATATGCATCATGAGTATGCTGGCATTTGATAGAAATTCTAAGATAAAATCGCGGTCACTAACAGCATCCAAAGAATTTGTATACGGTTGCTTAAACTCCAACAAATCACTAGTCAAGTAGCGATCAATGGGGAAAGTCGTCCCTGCCAAAGCTGCTGTACCTAGAGGACATAGGTCTGTATGCTTCTGGTTGAATTCAAAGCACTCACTGTCTCTCTGAAACATATTGTAATAAGCCATCAGGTGGTGGGCAAAACTAATAGGCTGGGCATGTTGCAGATGGGTATAGCCCGGCATGATAGTCTCCACATGATTTTCCGCCAAGTCTAATAAAACACCTTTGAGATGAGCCAGTTTATCTAGGACATGGCCAAGTTGTTCCTTAAAAACCTAGGAAAACTACATAAAAATTTCATTCCTAAGCTTATTGATGCTATTTATCTATGGGGAAACATGAGTATTCAGTCAGTCAAAATAAGCAGAGCTAACTCATTTCCCCTCGCCCAATTCAATGATACGATGACATTGTTGGGCTACATAAGCATCGTGGGTCACAATAATAACTGTTTTCCCCTCGCGATTCATCTCTAAGAGAAACTTCAAGACCAAATCTCTATTTTCAGGATCCAGAGAACCTGTTGGTTCATCGGCTAAAATCAGCTGGTTGGGTTTTAAGATGGCTCTAGCAACTGCAATTCGTTGTTGCTCCCCACCAGACAACTCGGAAACCTTTTGATGCAAAGTAGCTGACAAACCTACTCTCTCTAAAATCTCTTCCACCTTTTTGAGCTTGTCTTTCTTAGACAATTTCACATATTTCAGTGCCAGCATAAGATTGTACTCGACCGTTTCATCATCAATCAGGGCAAAATTTTGAAACAGATAAGAGATATGTTCACGGATTATTGTTTGTGATTTAGCAGAATTGACCGCTAGATTTGTCTGACCAAAAATCTCATACCGTCCGCTATAATCACCATCTATCAAACCTAATAAATTTAACAAGGTCGACTTACCACTACCACTCTTGCCAACAATGGCTACCAAATCCCCCTGATCAATCCTGAGAGACAAGTGATCCAAAATCACTTTTCTCCCAATGGTTTTGGTAATATTTTCCAACTCAATCATAAGATGCCCCCTTTCAATAACTCTACTAGACTTCTTTTCTCCATCCTAGAAGCCAAGACTAACACAAATAGTATATCCAGACATGTAAAGCCTGCAAACAGCAGAAGTGGCAAGAACGCATAGGCAAA
This sequence comes from Streptococcus mitis, assembly GCF_000960025.1. Classification (GTDB taxonomy): domain Bacteria; phylum Bacillota; class Bacilli; order Lactobacillales; family Streptococcaceae; genus Streptococcus; species Streptococcus mitis_DH. Next base: position 466,432 of record NZ_JYGQ01000004.1, read on the forward strand.
GAAAATCAATATTAGAAGAGACAGACTATAGCCCAGCAAGAGCAGAACTAAGAGAGGACGGTAGCGATCGACCAGTTTCCACCCCATAAACTTCTTGGTAATGATATCCCTGCGCTTCAACAAGAAAGTGGTAATGAGTAAAAAGTAGGAGACAATCATACTGAGAAGAGCAAATAAGGCAAAAAGAACGTTAAAATTACGAACAGAATCCCGATAGGTATCAACTATCTCCTCTTGAATTGCTTGAATCGATGAAAATTTTAAATAGCTACCATCAGATAAGTTATCGACTAACTCTGTAATCACTTTTTGATTTTGTTCTGTATTTTCAACTTTCATCGGATTGTTTAAACCTGTCATTGACAAGTGAGTCTTTTCTTCCCACATCATGTCTTGATCATTTACCAGACTAATGATTGGATTGTGGAGATTTTCCTTTCGCTCATTATTATAAGGGAAGAAAGACCAATCTCCTTCATAGTAGGCAATTTCTACATCCATATCTTCTATTGTTTTCTTTTGTTGATCTTCATACCTCATAGAAATATAGGCGATGGATTTTCCCAAGAACTGATTCTTGCCTTCTTGTTCTTTGTCACTGGCTGGCAACAAAATCACCTTTTTAGTGCCGATATCAGGTAACTTAAAGCCCTGACTCTCTAAAAATTGACGATTTGCATAGTAAACATCTACCTTATCAGGCAGTTGGTACTGCTGTACTTGTTCAGCTTTGATGACTGGTTTGATAGGAAGACTCGCACTTCGCACATAGTTTACTTGTGTTTTTGCTAGCAAATCTTGATAAAATTGGTAGAAATAATCTGTAGATTTCCCTGAACCGGCTAGCTCTTCTTGCCACAGGTTATCATTGAGTTTGAAGGTTTCTAAGGTTAGGTAATTGCCTTGGCTTACCCACTGTTGCTGATAAGCAAGTTCTTTGTTTTCTTGTTCTAGACTTTTGCCCACCCCAATCAGTAATGCCGTCAGTAAAATAGTTGTTCCTATTTTCATCACATAATTGAAGATAAGACCAAGTTTGACAGATGAAAAACCTTTCAACATGGAACTGACTGTCATTTTCTGAATCATCAGGTAGGTCAGCCAACTGATGAACAAATACAACTGTAAAAGCAGAAATTGGGATAAGAGTAAACTTGGAAACAAAAGTTTTGGCCTGTAGTCCAGCACTAAAAATAGTCCCAAGTCAATGACAAGACTTCCACCCAAGAGAAGATAAAAATTAGTCTTTACAAAACCAGCTAAAATCGCCCTGCTTTGAAAACCAAGTAACTTTTGAACCCCCACTCGTTTCATCTCCATCATCGGCTGATAAACTGTCATTAAAATCACAAGCAAGATTACCAAGATAAAGATAATGATAGATAGTAACAAAGCTTGATTTAGCACTCCAACCTGACTTCGGTAAGTGGGTTCTAATAAAATCATCTTATCTATCTGGAAAAAATCACTCCACTTTTGTAGAATGGTATCGCGATCTATCTCTTTGCTGGAGGTAATCATGTAGCGTCCATTTACAGTATGGGATTTATCCTCAATATAGGATTGGAAGGTCTGGAGTCGAATAAGTTTCACCTTTAAAAAGGTGGGAATGGTTCCTAGATTATTGGGAAGATTCTGGTTGCTGTAGACACCCTTCTCATTCTTTGAAAAATCAAGAGAAGTCAGACCGAACTCCTGATAGGGGAAGGTCTCCTTATCAAAAATACCAGCCTTGACCACCTCATCGCCATTATCTACTTTGATAATAGAGACCTTGTCTTGACTTGCAACCTCTTCAAAAAACTGGAGAATCGTTTCTGTCGGTTTAGTGACATCTTTCAAGTACAAGTCAAATGAATAAGTTGTCTTGCCCATCTCCTGAATCCGCACTATTTCTCGTGTAACATTTACATTCAGGACAAAAAACGTAGTACACAGTAAGAGCAAGAGCATACAAAAATGACTGATTTTTTTCATAGAGATACCTCCCGTGAAGAGACGAAACTGGGAAAAAACTAACTTTCCAATAAAGCCACACAGTGATTCTCTCAGCTTAATTGTGTTCAAGGCTGAAAACACTGTGTAGTTTTGAATGTTTGAACGTTTAGAGATTAGATTTTTAGGCAATTGTCTATCAGAATGTCCTTTTATCTGTCAATAATCCTAGAAAATCTTGTCTCTTTAAGTCTGAGAAGTGTTTGGTAGAAAGGCTTCCTTTTTGAAGTCCATCATCTCTAACCTGTAAATAATAGCTATGTTGGCTTGTTTTAATTGTCAAAAAATCGCCCAATACAAAAATTTTTTTCCAGTTGCGAATCTCAAATTCTTTCATCTCTGATTTTGGAATGCGGATAAGTCCTTGCCGAAAATCACGATGATGCTCACTTGTGAAAGTCATACCATTTCCAAGATTTCTTATCAGCAGTTCATCTGGAGTCACCATCACCAGCGCTATTTTAGTTAAGAAAATTTCAACTGTTGGTGGTAAAATCGCCAAATTAAACCAGGGATGTAGGTAGCGATAGGCTAAGAAATAATGAGGCTCCTCACCCAATCCTAGTTGTTTATATAAGGCCTTGACCTCACTATCTAACCTCGCTTCAAAAGACACATCCGAATGCTCTTCTTCCTTCCTCTGATTAACATAACGCATCCAGACTAGGAAACCTATAAAGACTAGGGCAAATATTCCTGATAAAAGATATTTTAAATTGTAGTTCATCACTTAACCTCCTGATTCACGACTCTACATAAAGCAGAGGCCTATTTATTTTGAAAATAGTTCCATCACAACTTTAAATAAGACGGGTGTCATTAAAATTAGGATAATTCCTATCACAAATATCATAACTACTCGAAAAAGTTCCTTATTTTTAAACATTTTATCCCCCCTTTTCTAGCTACATCATAGTACTGTTAAGCCCATTTTAAAATTATACCAATCTTATTTTAGTTTTATTTTCTACTTTTTATATTACTATGATACAATATTTTTAATAGGATTTTATTGTTTGTTAACTTTTTTCACGAAAAGGAGAAAATCATGCGTTATGATTTCGGAAAGGTCTATAAAGAAATACGTGAGTCAAAAGGATTGACCCAAGAAGAGGTCTGTGGGAATGTCCTATCAAGAACCAGCCTATCAAAGATTGAAAGTGGTAAAGTAACTCCTAAATATGAAAATATGGATTTTCTTCTCCGGCAAATGAATATGAGTTTTGAAGAATTTGACTACATCTGCCATCTCTATCAGCCGAGCCAACGGACAGAAATCATGCAAACTTATCTCAATATGAATTCCATCATTGGTGGCAGTGGTCTAGTTGATTTTTTTGAAACATGCCAAAACTATCTAAAGACCCATCACGACCTGCCTATAGAAGAAATCAGGGATATGCTTGAAGTTGTCATTCATATTCGTCAACATGGTACAAAGAAACTGTCGGACCAAGTGAAACAGACTATCAAAAAGTTGTGGGAAAAAATTGAAAAACAAGATACATGGTATGAAAGTGACCTAAAAATCCTCAATACCATCCTTTTCAGCTTTCCCATTGATCACCTCCATCTCATTACTGGAAAAATCCTGCAACGCTTGGAAGTCTATAAAAACTACCAACATTTATATGACTTACGAATGGCAATCCTACTCAATCTGTCCACCATTTACTTATACCATCAAGACAAAAACATGTGTCAACAAATCTGCTATACTTTACTAGAGGATGCTAAGAAAAAGAAGCACTACGATAGGCTTGCTATCTGCTATATCCGTATCGGAATTTGTAGGGATGATGCTAAATTTATCCAAAAAGGGTTCTCCCTTCTAGAGCTGACCGAGGAAACTTCTATGCTGTCTCATCTCAAAAAAGAAGTGGAGACCTATTATCAACCGAAGAAAAGATAAAAAGGTCGAGGAATTTTCTCGACCTTTTCATATTATTCTGTTCGTTATTTCTTAATACCAGCCGTTGTTAAGCCAGAAGTTTTTAGCAGCTGACCATGAACCGTAACGTCCTGCAACATAAGCATCTGCTACACGTTCTTGGTTTTCAGCTGAGTAATCACCGTTCAAGTATGAATCTGTCAATTGGTAACGTCCAATGTATTGGCCGTTTGTAGCTGTGTAGCTACCACCTGATTCTTTTTGTGCAATCCATTCTTTAGCTTCTGCTTCAGATCCACTTACAGTTGCAGCTGGTGCTGAAGTTTCTGCTGCAGCAACCGTTTCTTCTGCTGCAGGTGCGCTTGCCACTGGAGCTTCTTCTGCTACCTCTGCAGTTTCTGCTACTGGAGCTGAAACAGTTTCATCTTGAGCAGCTGGTGCTGCATAAGTAGTTGGCGCTGGTGTTGCAACAGGCGCTACAGGGCCATCAATAACCAACTCTTGACCAACATAAATCAAATGAATGTTGTCGATGTGGTTGTTTTCTGCCAATTTCTCAACAGTTGTGTTGTGAGTTTCAGCAATTTCTGAAAGTGTATCACCTTCTTTAACAGTGTAAGTTGATGATTCTTGAGCAGATACAAATGATGGAGCAAATACTGCAAACAAGGCAGCTACTCCTGCAAGAGTTGTTTTAATCTTTTTAGTTGTTGATTTCATATTTGAAAATTCTCCTTCTTTCTATAGTTCTATCATACCCTTTAAATATTACCGTTTCTTGACACTTTTATGTAGAAATATTACAAAATTATTTTTTATTTCTCTAAATAAGCCATTTTTTGTTACAAAAGATGCTTTTTTATGCTATTTGTAGTGTAAAAAGGTTTTCATCCACAATTAAAGCCAAGACCTTCATTCTTTGATATAATAGAGATAAGAATTTTTATAAGGGGAAACTGATGAAATCACTTCGTTTTCAATCTGTCTTTGATATCATCGGACCAGTTATGATTGGCCCATCTAGTAGCCATACAGCTGGTGCTGTTCGTATTGGGAAGATTGTCTCTTCCATTTTTGATGATACTCCGACAGAAGTCGAATTCCAACTATTTAACTCATTTGCCAAGACCTATCGTGGTCACGGAACAGACCTAGCCCTTGTTGCAGGTATTTTGGGCATGGATACAGATGATCCTGAAATCCCAAACAGCCTGGAAATTGCCCACAAGCGTGGCATCAAGATTGTCTGGACCATTCAGAAAGACAGCAATGCTCCTCACCCAAACACCACTAAAATTACCGTCAAAAATGCTCACAAGACCATCAGCGTAACTGGTATTTCTATCGGTGGAGGAAATATTCAGGTAACCGAACTCAATGGCTTTGCCGTCTCTCTCAATATGAATACACCAACTATCATCATTGTTCATCAAGATATTCCAGGTATGATTGCCCTCGTAACAGAGGCCCTTTCCCGCTATGGTATCAATATCGCCCAGATGAATGTTACTCGTGAAAAAGCTGGTGAAAAAGCCATTATGATTATCGAAGTCGACAGTCGCAACTGTGATGAAGCCATCGAAGAAATTCGAAAAATCCCTCATCTTCACAATGTCAATTTCTTTAAATAGGAGGAAGCATGTTTTATTCTATCAAAGAATTGGTCGAGCAGGCAGAACTAGACTTTCAAGGAAATGTCGCAGAACTCATGATTACAACAGAGTTTGAATTGACCGGTCGCGAACGTGAAGAAGTCTTCCTTCTCATGGAACGCAATCTGGAAGTCATGAAAGCCTCTGTCCAACTTGGCCTCAATGAAAATAAATCTCGTAGTGGCCTGACAGGTGGAGATGCTGCCAAATTGGATCACTACATTAAAAACGGAAAAACTCTGTCAGATTACACGATTCTCTCTGCTGTCCGAAATGCCATTGCAGTCAATGAACACAATGCTAAAATGGGCTTGGTTTGTGCCACTCCGACCGCAGGAAGTTCTGGCTGTCTGCCCTCAGTTCTAACAGCTGCTATTGAAAAATTAGACCTCAGCCACGAGCAACAGCTGGATTTCCTCTTTGCTGCTGGTGCCTTTGGACTAGTCATCGCAAACAATGCCTCTATCTCAGGGGCTGAAGGTGGCTGTCAGGCCGAGGTTGGTTCGGCCTCTGCTATGAGTGCTGCAGCCTTGACTCTAGCTGCCGGTGGAACACCTTATCAGGCCAGTCAGGCCATTGCCTTTGTCATTAAAAATATGCTAGGCCTCATCTGTGACCCTGTTGCCGGCTTGGTCGAAGTTCCCTGCGTCAAGCGCAATGCTATGGGAGCTAGCTTTGCCTTCATCGCAGCAGACATGGCCTTGGCAGGTATCGAATCTAAAATTCCTGTGGATGAAGTTATCGATGCCATGTACCAAGTAGGAGCAAGCATGCCAACTGCCTTCCGTGAAACAGCTGAAGGTGGTCTCGCTGCCACCCCTACTGGTCGTCGCCTCCAAAAAGAAATTTTCGGAGAATAAGTTTATCAAATAGGAGAAACCATGACCTCTATCACAGCGATCTTTTTCGATCTGGACGGAACCCTCGTTGACAGTTCTATCGGGATTCACAATGCTTTTACCTATACCTTTAAGGAGCTGGGGGTGCCTAGCCCTGATGCCAAAACTATTCGTGGTTTTATGGGGCCGCCTCTCGAAAGTAGTTTTGCGACCTGCCTGCCTAAAGAACAAATTTCTAAAGCCGTGCAGATATACCGTTCTTACTACAAGGCAAAAGGTATCCATGAAGCTCAACTCTTTCCCCAGATTGTAGAATTACTTCAAGAACTGTCCAAGAATTACCCTCTCTACATCACCACTACAAAGAATACTCCAACCGCTCAAGACATGACTAAAAACTTGGGAATCTATCATTTCTTTGATGGCATTTATGGTTCCGGCCCTGAAGCACCCCATAAGGCAGATGTCATTCGCCAAGCCTTGAAGACACATCAACTAGCACCAGAACAAGCCATCATCATCGGAGATACCAAGTTTGATATGCAGGGGGCTGAAGAAACAGGCATTCAGAAATTGGCCGTCACTTGGGGATTTGGAGAACAAGCAGATCTACTAAACTATCAACCTGATTATATCGCTCACAAACCCATAGAAGTTTTGGAGTATTTTCAATAACATAGACTGGGCGACAACTCTATTTCAGAAGAAAATGGAGTAATACTCAATGAAAATCAAAGAGCAAACTAGGAAAGTAGCCGCAGGCTGCTCAAAACACTGTTTTGAGGTTGTGGATAGTACTGACGAAGTCAGTAACCATACCTACGGCAAGGCGACGTTGACGTGGTTTGAAGAGATTTTCGAAGAGTATAAGTCTCCACATAACAAAACGCATATTACCAAGGTTTTTCTGTACTGACCCCAAAAAGTTAGACAAATAATTATTGAAAGGATTTAGTTCTGTATTGCACAGGACTGAGTCCTTTTAGTTTAACCTTAATTCGTTTGTTGTTGTAGTAATCAATATAGTCTACAATGGCTTGTTCCAATTGCTTAAGCGACTGAAATGACTTCTCATAACCATAAAACATCTCCGATTTCAGAATGCCAAAGAAGGACTCCATCATACCGTTGTCTGGGCTGTTACCCTTGCGCGACATAGATGCTTGAATTCCCTTACTCTCTAGGAACCGATGATAAGAGTCGTGTTGGTATTGCCAACCTTGGTCACTATGGAGAATCGTATCCTCGTAGTGTTTCTCTGTGAAGGCCTGTTCCAACATCGTTTTTACTTGTTCTAAGTTAGGTGAAGTTGAAAGATTATAGGCGATAATTTCGCTATTAAAACCATCTAAAACTGGTGATAAGTAAAGCTTTTGAGTACTTGCTGGAATGGCAAATTCTGTCACATCTGTGTAGCACTTTTCCATTGTTTTAGAGCCTTTAAATTGACGTTGAATGAGATTCTCTGCCTTCTTACCAACATCTCCTTTATGAGAAGAATATTTTCGTTTCTGTCGCACTTTAGCTTGTAAATTGAGTACTTTCATCAAGCGTTGAACTCTTTTCTGATTTACCAGATAACCACGATTTCTTAGTTCTAAATGAATCCGACGATAACCATAATTTCCCTTGTGTTCGATAAAAATGGATTGAATTTCAGCTTTAAGCTCTTGGTCCTTATCTGGTTTGTCTAGTTGTTTCAAGTGATAGTAGTAGGTCGAACGAGCTAGTTTAATGGCTTTTAGAAGAATATCTAACGAAAACTCAGTCATTAATTCTTGAACAATTTCTGTCTTTCTTCTTTCTCTTTTTTCTCCTTCAATCGGAGTTCTCTCAACTTTTTTAGGATGGCATTCTCCGCTCTCAGGTACTCATTTTCTGCTTGAAGACGTTCTAATTCTGTCCTCTCTTCAGGTCTCTTTTTTGGCTTACGTCCCATTTTAGGTACTCTCCCTCTTGTTTTCTCAACAATAGTATACCCATTTTTCTTGTATTGTGCTAGCCAATTAAGAAGTATCGTACGACTTGGGAGGCCGTATTCAAGAGAAACTCTATCTTTAGTCCAGCCTTCATGTAAGACTTTATGAATCATTTCTTGTTTTAAATCAGGAGAATAGTAACGATTTTTTCCTTTTTTGACGAACTCTATTCCGTAACGATCAATCAATTTAATCATATACCTAAGATTAGAATTATTTATCCCAAATTTATTTGAAAGCTTCTCTAAGCTATAGCCTTGTTTTCTAAGTTCATAGATCTGAACTTTATCATCATAAGTTAATTTCATAATAAAAATACCCCAAAAGTTAGATTTTCTCTGTCTAACTTTTGGGGTGCAGTTCATTCAAGACCTAATAATATGCGTTTTTCTTTTTTATTCAACGTGGGTTGTTTGATTGGCAAAGGCGATAATAGCTTGCTTCAACTCATCTCCACTAAGAGTGCGGAACTCTTCAATCTTTTGATCGATTGCTTCTAGAGGCATGACATTAACTTTACCAACGAAAATCTTATCCATAACTTGATTATCAACAAGTTCGGTTGATACCAAGAGTTCTTCGTAGAGTTTTTCGCCTGGGCGGATTCCAACTTCAACAATTGGAATTTCGCTTTCGGTGTGTCCACTTAGAAGGACCATTTTCTTGGCCAAGTCATAAATCTTGACTGGTTTGCCCATATCAAGGATAAAGACTTCTCCATCCTTGGCATAAGCACCAGCATGGATAACCAAACGGCTAGCTTCTGGAATAGTCATAAAGTAACGGGTCATGCGGAAGTCTGTCACCGTTACAGGACCGCCTTCAGCAATCTGACGTTCAAAGACAGGAATCACACTACCTCGGCTACCAAGAACATTCCCAAAACGAACCGCACAGTAAGTCGATTGGCTACGTTGGTTAAAACCAGTGACAATCAACTCCGCCACGCGCTTGGTTGCTCCCATAACATTTGGCGGATTAACCGCCTTATCTGTCGAAATCATAACCATCTTAGGTACTTTGGCTTCATCAACAGCCTTAGCAACATTGTAAGTTCCACGAATGTTATTTTTGAAGGCTTCTTTTGGATTGCGCTCCATCATAGGAACGTGCTTGTGAGCAGCCGCATGATAAACAATAGCTGGCTTGTACTGCTCAAAAACTTGCAACAAGCGGTCATAATCCTGAATATCTGCAATCACAGGAACATAGTCAATCCCTTGGAATTTACGAATCAATTCATGATAGACTAGATAGATAGAATTTTCTCCGTGACCAAGTAATACAATGCGTTCAGGATTGAATCGACTGACTTGACGACAGATTTCAGAACCAATAGAACCACCAGCACCTGTGACTAAGATTGTCTTACCTGTCAGTTCTGCGCCCAGACGCGATTCATCAAGACGAATTTCCTGACGTCCCAAAAGGTCTGTGATATCAATCTTCTGGAATCCTCCACCTGCTTGGTGAAGTCCCTGAACAACGGTTTCAACCTTAGGCATCTTGTAACATTTGACACCCAGCTTATTACACATCTGCAAGATACGTTCATATTCTGACGGGTCAAGCGACGGAATCGCAACGATAACACGCTCGATTTGATGGCGTTTGGCTAATTCAGGCAGATCATCATATGAACCCAAAACAGGGATTCCACCAAGTTTTTGGCCCTTTTTCTTAGAATCCTTGTCCAAAATACCGACAAGTTCTAATTCACTGGTTGGATGTTGGTAGCTATCCATAAAGAGGGCCCCACCATCACCAGCACCGATCAAGAAGGTCCGACGGTGTTCTCCATCACCACTTCCCTTTTTGCGTTTAGAGTAGATTAACTGCCAAGTAATCCGTGGCAATAAAATCAAGAAAGTACTCAACAAGATAAAGAGCACGATAAAACGGATGGAGAAGAGGGGCAAGAAGGCATAGCAGATACTATATGACAAGACGCTGCTCACAGTCACACCAAAAAAGATTTTCATGAAATCCGTAATCTTGCTGTAACGACTAATACTAGCGTTCAATCCCCAAAATCCAATCATTAATTGATAGAACAGGAAGGCCAAACTCGTATAGATAATGTAGTCAACAGGTGCTGGATTAATCAATCCGTAGAATAAAATATAAGATACAATGATGGAAACCACCATACTCAAAATATCAAATATTCCCCAGAAAACCTGTTTTTGTTGTTTATTTAAAATTTCCACCAGATCAATCACATAATCTGTGAGTTTTTTATTCATAGAAATTTACTCCTCCTTAAAAGAGTTTTACTATATTGTTATTGTAGCACATTTTAATTTATTTGGCTTATTTTTCCAAATAAATTACTGTTCCCTTGTACTCTTTCTTCCATTTAAATCCTCTAATCAAACCTACAATCGTTCCAAGGCCATAAGCACAGTGAATGGAAAATAAAAGAAAGGGCATCACAATTAGAAATCCATTTTTATGTTTTAATAAAGTCAGCAAAGTGAGTAATGACAAAAGTAGAAAATAGGCACCTAATTGTAAAGTTATGAATACGAATGTGATCGGTAACAATGCTAGACTAAACACAAGACTCAAAACAAATAAACAAGGAACATAGTGAAATAATGATAAACACTTAGGCTGAACATGACTTGTCAAGCCAATCCACAAACCATTTGAATACTTTTGATGCAGCATTTTCTTGAATGTTGGTCGAATATACTGATAAGATAGAATACTTGGGCTATAGCGGATTTTATAACCATGTTCTCGAATTCTATAATGAATATCATTATCTTCAGTTCGGCCAAGTTGCTCATTTACTAAACCAACCTTCTGGAAAACCTCTCGTTTATACATCCCATGAAAAATAGAAGAAACATATCTATCCTCGGAACTCTTTCGATAATTGGCAATGCTACTGCCAAACATATTTTCCTCAACAAGATGCAAGGTCTCTGCCCATTTTCCTTTTCCTTCAACAATCGTCGGTCTAGGTCCCCCACAGACTGATTCACCTTGTTGAATAACAGCCACATTATTCATTACAAAACTCTCAGTAACTTTTGAATGAGCATCAATTTTTAAAATAAGGTCTCCTACAGAATGTTTAACGCCCAAGTTAAAACCACTAGCTTGATTTTTCTTAGGATTGTTATACAATCTAATTGAGTTAAACTCTGTATCTTCTTTTATAAATTCCTGAATGATAGCTGTGGTCCCATCCGTGGACATAGCATTTATAAATAGAATTTCAATATTTTCTTTAGGATAGCTTTGATTTTTTAAGTCTTCAATTAGACCAGGCAGATATTTTTCTTCATTGTATGCACTGATTACAATGGATACGAGAAGACTTTCAACATTTTGAGTCACTACTACTCTCCTGAATTTTTCCTTCCACTATTTTATCATAATTTTCAAGACTTTCCCATTTTTATCTTGAAAGCCCAAAACCTTACTTGACATTATAAGGAAAAAACCTTAAAATAAGCTGTTATTAAAATCAGCTAGAAGAGGTATTATATGAAAAAGCAATCACTCTTTTTTGTTCCAGGTATTATCCTGATTGGTGTTTCCTTGCGGACTCCTTTTACTGTTTTACCCATTATTTTAGGAGATATTTCGCAAGGACTGGGAGTAGAAGTTAGTTCGCTTGGTGTCTTGACCAGCCTTCCTCTCCTCATGTTTACCCTCTTCTCACTCTTCTCTACCCGACTGGCTCAAAAAATCGGCTTGGAGCATCTCTTCACCTACAGCCTCTTCTTCTTGACCATCGGTTCTCTCATTCGACTAATCAATCTGCCCCTGCTCTATCTAGGAACCTTGATGGTTGGGGCAAGTATCGCAGTCATCAATGTGCTGCTTCCTAGTCTTATCCAAGCCAATCAACCAAAGAAGATTGGTTTTCTGACCACCTTATATGTAACCTCTATGGGGATTGCAACGGCTCTGGCCTCCTATCTGGCTGTACCTATTACACAAGCCAGTTCTTGGAAAGGACTTATCATCCTCCTCACCCTGCTCTGTCTAGCAACTTTTTTGGTCTGGCTCCCAAATCACCGCTATAATCACAGACTGGCTCCACAAACCAAACAAAAAAGCAAAACAAAGGTCATGCATAATAAACAGGTCTGGGCAGTTATTGTCTTTGCAGGTTTTCAATCCTTGCTCTTTTACACCGCTATGACTTGGCTACCTACCATGGCCATCCATGCAGGTCTATCCAGTCACGAAGCTGGCTTGCTCACTTCTATCTTCTCTCTGATTAGCATTCCTTTTTCAATGACCATCCCAAGCCTGACAACCAGCTTGTCTACTCGCAACCGTCAGCTCATGCTCACTCTGGTTTCACTAGCTGGTGTGTTCGGCATTTCCATGCTCTTTTTTCCAGTCGGTAATTTCTTTTACTGGCTTGCCATCCATCTCCTCATCGGAACCGCAACCAGCGCCCTCTTCCCCTATCTCATGGTCAACTTTTCACTCAAGACAAGCGCCCCTGAAAAGACAGCCCAATTGTCCGGCCTATCTCAAACAGGAGGCTATATCCTGGCAGCCTTTGGGCCAACCCTCTTTGGTTACAGTTTTGACCTTTTCCACTCTTGGGTACCAGCTGTAGCTGCCCTCTTGCTCGTCGATATCCTGATGACTGTGGCTCTCTTTACAGTGGACAGAGCTGATAAAATCCTCTAAACTTCTAGTTTTTCCTAGAAGTTTTTTATATATAAAAATTTTACACATATTTCTTGACAGGGCTTTCTTTTAGATGTACAATGTATGTATAGAAAAATTATATATAAAAATCTTACACATTAGAAAAGGAGGTTCCCCATGTACTTTCCAACATCCTCTGCCTTGATTGAATTTCTCATCTTGGCCGTACTGGAGCAGGATGATTCTTATGGTTATGAGATTAGCCAAACCATTAAGCTGATCGCTAATATCAAAGAATCTACACTCTATCCTATCCTAAAAAAATTGGAAGGCAGTAGCTTTCTGACAACCTATTCTAGAGAGTTCCAAGGTCGCATGCGCAAATACTACTCCTTGACAAATGGTGGTATAGAACAGCTCGTGACCCTAAAAGATGAATGGGCACTCTATACAGACACCATTAATGGCATCATAGAAGGGAGTATCCGCCATGACAAGAACTGAATACCTGACTCAGCTAGAACTCTATCTCAAAAAACTGCCTCAGGCTGACCAAATTGAAGCCATGGACTATTTCAGGGAACTCTTTGACGATGCTGGAGTCGAAGGAGAAGAAGAACTCATCGCTAGCTTGGGAACTCCCAAAGAAGCGGCCCACGAAGTTCTCTCCAATCTTCTCGATAAAAAAATCAATGAAGCACCCGCTCAAAAGAATAACCGACAAATTTTGCATATCGCCTTGTTAGCTCTCCTTGCAGCCCCCATCGGTATTCCTCTGGGAATCGCCATCCTCGTGTCCCTGTTCGCAATCTTTGTGGCAGCCTTGACTGTCATCTTGGCTTTCTTTGCGGTTTCCATACTAGGTATCATCGGCGGTTTCCTATTTTTAGTTGAAAGTTTCACTGTCTTAGCCCAAGCTAAATCAGCCTTTATCTTGATTTTTGGTTCTGGTTTACTGGCTATCGGTGCTTCTTCGCTGGTTTTATTAGGTATTTCCTATGTAGCTCGCTTCTTCGGTCTACTCATTGTTCGCCTGGTGCAATTTGTTCTCAAAAAAGGAAAGAGAGGTGACCAGCATGCGTAAATTGACAAAAGGATTTCTCATTTTTGGTGTGGTGACTACCGTTATCGGATTTATCCTGCTCTTTGTAGGCATCCAATCTGACGGAATCAAGAGCCTACTTGCCATGTCCAAGGAACCTGTCTATGATAGTCAGATGGAAGAGCTGACCTTTGGCAAGGAAGTCGAAAACCTAGATATTACGCTCCACCAACACGCGCTCACCATCACAGACTCTTTCGATGATCAAATCCACATTTCTTATCATCCATCTATTTCTGCTAACCATGATCTTGTCACAAATCAAAACGACAAAACTCTAAGCCTCACTGATAAGAAACTGTCTGAAACTCCATTTCTCTCTTCTGGAATTGGCGGGATTCTCCATATCGCAAGTAGCTACTCTAGTCGTTTTAATGAAGTTATTCTCCAAGTTCCAAAGGGAAGAAGTCTAAAAGGGATCAACATCTCAGCAAATCGCGGTCAAACCAGTATCACTAATGCTAGTCTTGAAAATGCGACCATCAATACCAATAATAGCTATCTCCTCCGAATTGAAGGAAGTAGTATCAAAAACAGTAAACTCACAACACCAAATATTATCAATATCTTTGATACAGACCTTACAGATAGTCAGCTAGAGTCAACAGAACATCACTTCCACGCTGAAAATATCCAAGTTCACGGCAAGGTGGAATTAACTTCTAAAGACCATCTCTCAATCACTCTGACGCAAAAAGAAAGCCAACGAATTAATTGGGACATCTCAAGTAACTATGGTTCTATCTTACAAGCTACAAGAGAAAAACCTGGATCAAAATACACAGAATTAAGTAACCCTTACAAAACTGAAAAAGCTGGTGTCAAGGATCAACTCATTGCTAGAGCTGATAATGATATCATTCTAGTATCCACACCAATCAGACGTTGACAAAAGCGCTTACATCTGCTACTATGGAAGCATATTTATCTAACTAAAAAGGAGGTTCTACCATGAAACAAGAATGGTTTGAAAGTAATGATTTTGTAAAAACAACAAGCAAGAACAAACCTGAAGAGCAAGCTCAAGAGGTTGCAGATAAGGCTGAAGAAACGATAGCCGATCTCGATACACCAATTGAAAAAAATACTCAAGTAGAGGAGGAAGTCTCTCAAGCTAAAGTCGAACTTGAAAGCCAGCAAGAAGAGAAAATTGAAACGCCTGAAAACGATGAAGCGAGAACAGAAATAGAAGAAAAGAAAGCATTAGATTCTACTGAGGAAGAGCAAGACCTTTCTAAAGCAACAGAAAAAGTCACTATAGCTGAAGAGAGTCAAGAAGCACTTCCTCAGCAAAAACCAACCACGAAAGAGCCCCTTCTTATCAGTCAATCCTTAGAAAGTCCCTATATCCCCGACCAAGCTCCAAAATCTACGGATAGATGGAAAGAGCAAGCGCTTGATTTTTGGTCTTGGCTAGTGGAGGCTCTCAAATCTCCTACAAGCAAGCTTGAAACAAGTAGCACACACAGTTACACAGCCTTTCTCTTGCTCATTCTGTTTTCTGCGTCTTCCTTTTTCTTTAGTATCTACCACATCAAACAAGCCTACTATGGACATATAGCAACTATGCATAATCACTTCCCTGAACAATTTGCTTCATTAAATCTCTTTTCGATTATCTCTATCCTAGTAGCAACAACGCTCTTCTTCTTTTCATTCCTCTTGGGTAGTTTCGTCGTGAGACGATTTATCTACCAAGAAAAGGACTGGACGCTAGAAAAGGTTCTCCAACAATATAGTCAACTCTTGGCAATTCCAATCTTCCTCACTGCTATTGCTAGTTTCTTTGCCTTCTTTGATAGCCTGCGATTTACAGCCCTCTTGTGTGTGATTAGCATTGGAATCATTCTGCTTGCCAGTCTCCATATCATTACAAGACCAAGTCAATCAAGTGAAACCGACTCCTTCTATCAGTTATTCTTGTCTGTCCTTGTGAACGGAGTCATTATCCTCCTCTTCTTTGTAGCTGAAGTGGCACTAATTGGAGATTATCTCCGTATCTTGGCCTTTCTTTAAACTTCATACTCTTCGAAAATCTCTTCAAACCACGTCAGCTTCGCCTTACCGTATGTATGGTTACTGACTTCGTCAGTTTCATCTACAACCTCAAAACAGTGTTTTGAGCAGCCTGCGGCTAGCTTCCTAGTTTGCTCTTTGATTTTCATTGAGTAGCAATCCTGTCTTTCATGGCAGGATTTTTTCTATGTCAAAAAAGCAAGTCGATTGACCTGCTTCTGATTTACTCTTCTTGTGCTAATGCTTTAAAATCTTGTCCTAGGATGGGTTGTATTTCTAATTGATTGGCATCTAATTGGTGGTAAGATGCTGATGATAATGACTCTAGGAATTTTGCATAGTCCAAGCGGGCAATGGCTTCATAGTCTTCTGGTTTAGAGCCGTCTCCTGTAATTTGAACCAAGTCAATCTCCCACTGAACTTCCTTATCCACCAATTGCTCAATATAGGATGCAGGAACAAATGGTTCTCTCGGTAAAACCGTCTTGACTCCTTGAGCCAAATGGTAAACGCCATGCACTTGTCCTTCTCCATCCTGATAGAAGGAAACTCTTGCAAAGTAAGCGTCTGTCTCTTGAACCGCACGTACACGTGCTTCAAACTGTGCCAAGCCATCTGCCTCTAAAAGGCTTTTCAAGTCCTCATGACTAAAGAAAACAGGATTAAAAATTCCTTGGCAAATCGTAAAACGGGCTGCAGTGTCTGTCAGATGGGCTTGAATACTTGCTTGGAAATAAGCTTCAAAATCAAAACCATCTAGTCCTTCAATCTCAGTTCCTGTATAAGCAAGCAGAGCATCTAAAAATGATTTGATAATCTGCCAGTCTGTCTTCGTGAGTAGGTCAGGAAGATCGACACGGTAAGCCTTTTGACCATCAGCATAACTGACCTTAAAGAGAAATTGTGATTGCCCCACTATCGCACACTCGATATACTCGAGACGATTAAGAGGCTGACGGAGATAGACGGCATCATAGCTATGTGACTCCAAACCATCTACCAAGGCCAAGATAGACTTGGCAGTCAAAATTTCCTGTTCTCCTAAAATGCTCTGTTTATTTGGAATAAAAAATGTTTTCACCATAACTGAACTCCTTTGAAATCGTTTACATATAGTATACCCTATTTTCCTGAAAGATACAGAAACAAACTTTAGATTTTTTAGTAAAAAGCATAGAAAAACAGCCCCTAAGGACTGTTTAATATTATACTGTAGCTGCTTGATCCAAGCTTTCACCGATAGCGGCTAGGCGCTCGACAACTTCAGCTTGTGTCAATTCATTTTCTGAAACATAGCGGTTACGTGGGTGAACACGGCACTCGTGTGAACATCCACGAAGGTATTTGTCTTCATTTTCTTCTGATGTCAAGATACGACGGTTACAGAATGGATTTCCACAGTTGACATAACGTTCACATGGTGTTCCATCAAACCAGTCTTTTCCTACGATAGTTGGGTTGACATGGTTAACATCTACGGCAATACGCTCGTCAAAGACGTACATTTTCCCATCCCAAAGTTCACCTTGGACTTCTGGGTCTTTACCATAAGTTGCGATTCCTCCATGCAATTGGCCAACATCTTTGTAGCCTTCACGGACCATCCAGCCTGAGAATTTCTCACAGCGAACGCCACCTGTACAGTAAACCACAACACGCTTGTCCATGAATTTTTCCTTGTTATCACGAACCCACTGTGGCAACTCACGGAAGTTGCGGATATCTGGGCGGATAGCCCCACGGAAATGTCCTAGGTCATACTCATAATCGTTACGTGTGTCAAGGACAACGGTATCTTCGTCAAGAAGGGCTTCTTTGAACTCTTTTGGAGACAAGTAGGCACCTGTTGTTTCAAGTGGGTTGATGTCGTTGTCAAAGTCGTTGTCTTCCAAACCAAGGTGGACAATTTCTTTTTTGTAGCGAACGAACATCTTCTTGAAGGCTTGTTCACTTTCTTCGTCAATCTTAAACCAGAGGTCTTCCATGCCTGGGAGGCTGTGAACGTAGTCCATGTATTTTTGAGTTGTTTCGTAGTCACCTGAAACTGTTCCGTTAATTCCCTCGTCAGCGACTAGGATACGGCCTTTAAGGCCGATTGATTTACAGAAAGCCAAGTGATCTGCAGCAAATTGCTCTGCATTTTCAATTGGAGTATAAAGGTAGTAAAGTAAGACACGAATATCTTTTGCCATAAGATTTGTTCTCTTTTCTATTCTTAAATTTTCAGAATTTTTCATCTAACTATACTAGTATACCTGCTTGAGAAAACGAATGCAATTTATTTGACTGGAAATTGTAGAAAGGTGCTTATCCCTGCACTTCATCAGTAACCATAGCGAATAGCAGATAATTCTCTCAATTTTTTGATCTGCTCGGATTGACTTTCTGATAACATCAGCTTATTGTCAATCAACACACGTGAGATGTCAACATTCATTTGACTCAATATAAATGGGGTAGAGGTCCCATCGTCCTCTAATCGCCTTTTATAACTTACTAACAGATTTTTCAAAGGAGTCAGTTGAGGCGTATTGTTTATACCTTCCAGTAGATAATCAATGATAATCATGGCTTCACAACGTCTTTCGCTGCCTCCGGCAAACCATTTTAATGGTGTCATACTCATTTACCTCCTGAAATTCGTTTATAAATTGAAAAACTATCATTCCTAACTCTCGCGCCAGTATTTACCCAAACACCCTCTGTAAAAAAGTCAGCAAAAATGGTAATGTTGCAAAAATATTATTAATCACATGCACCGCATAGGATGGATAAATGCTCTTGGTATAGCGGGTCAAACTAGCAAAGATGATGCCAGATGTTGCAAAGACGAAGATATCTAACAAACTAGGCAGGCTTGAAAAATGAGGAAGAGCAAATAAAATTGACGGAAGAAGCAAATCAAGGCCAAATCTCGAATGCTTAAAAAAAGCGTGTTGCAGTAATCCTCTATAGATTAGCTCTTCCATAAGTGGAGTCAGAAAGAACAAAGTTATATAGATACCTAGCTCAGCAAAGTTGGTCCCACTATAACCGATCAATACAGCCCAACCTTCAGCAGTTGACTGAACATGTTTAGCTGTCTGAACGTTAAAAGAGATCTGGAGCACTACCACTAGTACTGTCAAAATCGAATACCAAAGCCATTTTTTTCTCGGAATGCGAAAAAGATAGCCATGGCCTGTCTTAACCAGAATCCAAATCATGACTCCGCTAAATAGCAAACTCAAGAGATTTTGAATCCAGACGAAATTGCCAATCTGGGAAGAAAATTGCCAATAATTTTGAACAATAAGCGTCAGCTGAGAAAGACCAAATACGAAAAATAGGTAAGAGAAAACTGCACTAATTTTGAATAGAAGTTGATACTTCTTCATATGAACTCTCCTTTGTAAACTCGAGACATCTCTAATATAAGCTATATTTTCCTAAATCCTTACTCCAAATCCTAAATGGTATTTGAGATTTCCTGAATGGTTAAACAGCGATAAGAAAACACAGATATCTATGCTCTCGTTTCAAAAAATCACTGCCTCCCCCAGATAAGCCTGAGGAAAACAGTGATTCAATTTTTAGGAATTAGGAATGAATACACGAAATCAATTGATCTTATGATTTTTTGTTTTTCAAGAATTCATCATATTGTTTTTGCATTTCGTTCAATACTTTATCGTAAGCACCTTCAGATTTCAATTTTTCCATCAATTCTGGAATAGCTTTGTCTGGGTCTACAGTACCAGTGTTGATAGCTGTATCGAATTGTTGCATTGTGTTAGAGATTGCTGAGATTTCAGATTTCACATTGTCAGTGTTAAAGATGAATCCAAGTGCTGGAGATTCTTTAGCTTCAGCCAATTGTTTCTTAGAATCTTCGATTTGTTGGTCTGTAACGTTTTCGTTGATGTAAAGGATCCAGTTGTTACCAGTGTTCCATCCACCCATGTGAGTGTTTCCTTTGTAGCCATCAAGGACTTTAACACGGTTTTCTTTACCTGGAATTTTTTCCCAGTTCTTGCCTTCTGGACCATAAACAAGACCATTCAAGAGTTCTGGGTTAGTGTTCAAGAGGTTCAACACTTCCATTGATTTTTCTTTGTTCTTAGAGTTGTTTGAGATAACAAAGTTAGCAACTTGTGTTGTTTGGTTTTTCTTGATGAAGTTAGTGATTGGTTTGATTTGGATGTCTTTGTTTGCAACACGTGAAAGCAAGCTGTTACCGTAGTCAGCTGGTCCTACTGTTTCTTCACGAACGAACCAAGTATCTTGTTGAAGGTCAAATGAAGTATCGCTTGTTGCTACGTCTTTTGGAATGTATCCAGCTTCATAGAATTTGTGAAGAGTCTTCAAGTGTTCTTTAAAGCGAGGCACTTCGTAACGGTTTACGATCTTAGTAGTGTCCCCTTCAAGGTCGATAACGAATGGAAGTCCATTTGGAACTGGGTAGTCAAAGTTATCAGATGGGATAAAGTTCTTAGTAACCGCAAATGGCACTACATCTGGAGCTTTTTCTTTGATTTGTTTCAAGACTGGTTCAAGTGTTTCATATGAAGTGACACCTGAAATATCGATACCGTATTTAGCAAGAAGAGTTCCGTTGAAGGCGAAGTTTTGAGATGATGCAACGTTGGCTGCAACTGGAACTGCGTAAATTTTACCGTTAATGCTGTTACCTTTGATGTAAGCTGGGTCAAGTGCTTTATAAAGCTCTGCTCCTTCTTTCTTATACAAGTCAGTCAAGTCAGCATAGGCACCTTTTTGAGCATTTACAACATAGTTAGATGCAAAGGCGATATCGTAGTTTTCACCAGATGATGTGATAACTGACATTTTCTTATCATAGTCACCCCATCCAAGATATTGGATATCCAATTTAGCACCAACTTTTTCACCGATGATTTTGTTAGCATTTTCTAGCAATTCATCCAAGTTATCTGGTTTGTCACCTATTTGGTACATTTTGATAACAGTTTTTTCACCTGAAGCTGAGTCAGCAGCTTTTTTGCTGTTACCTGAAAGGTTTCCACAAGCAGCGAGACCAGCAGCCAAAGCGACTACGCTAGCAGATGCAAAAGCATATTTTTTCCAGTTTTTCATGACAAAAACTCCTTTTTTTTATTTTTAAACTTATAAACAATGTAATGATCTTAACTTCACGCAAGGGAAGTTTGGAAATGAGAAATGATTTTTCTCGACAAGTACTATTCTTTCACACCACCGATAGTCAAACCTTTTACAAAGTAGCGTTGGAAGAATGGATACAGAATCGCGATTGGAAGGGTTGCGACCACAACCATGGCCATACGACCTGTTTCTTTTGGAAGAGCAACTCCCAGTTGACCAGATAGACCGACTGCTTTGGCGATGTAGTCCATATTTTGCTGGATTTGCATGAGCAAATATTGCAATGGATACAAGTTGTCACTCTTGATATAAAGAAGGGCATTGAACCAGTCATTCCAGAAACCAAGAGCTGTTAAGAGCGTAATGGTTGCGATACCTGGTAGTGACAATGGTAAACAGATTTGGAAGAAGATCCGGGCTTCACTGGCACCATCGATACGAGCAGATTCTAGAATGGCTTCTGGAATGGTCTTCTTGAAGAAGGAACGCATCAAGATGATGTTAAATGGTGAGAGAAGCATTGGAACAATCAAGGCCCAAACAGTATCACCAAGTTGAAGTAAACGAGTTACCACGATATAGCCCGGTACCAAACCAGCATTGAACAACATACTAAGAAGTGCAAAGATTGTAAAGAATCTGCGATACTTAAAGGTTGTCCGTGAGATAGCGTAGGCATAGGTTGTTGTGATAAAAACGTTTGTGATAGTCCCCACCACTGTTACAAAGACTGAGATGAAGAGGGCTTGGAGGATTTTATCCTTAAACTGTGCCAAAAATTCAAAACCGTCTAATCCAAATTGGGATGGGAAGAAGCTATATCCATTTTGGAGGATACTCTTTTCATCTGTCACCGAAATAACGATAACGAATACAAAGGGTAGGATACAAGAGAGGGCAACCAAACCAGAAATGGTACTAAAGAAGATATCCGCTTTCTTACTGAAGGAGTGAATGCCGACATTATCAATTTTTTCTTTTTTAATTTTCTTTTCTGCCATATTCTCCTCCTTTCTAGAACAAGGCTGAGTTTGGATCAACTCGTCTTGCCAGTAAGTTTGATAGGATAACCAGAATCAAGCCAACAACTGATTGGTAGAGACCTGCTGCTGAAGCCATCCCGATATCCGCTGTCTGAGTCAAGCCATTATATACATATACGTCCAAAACATTGGTTACGTTATAAAGCTGACCAGCATTGTGGGGGATTTGGTAGAAGAGACCAAAGTCTGCACGGAAGATGTTTCCGACTGCAAGGATGGTCAATACAGTTACCAATGGTGTCAACTGCGGAATGGTTACATTGCGAATTCGTTGCCATTTGCTGGCCCCATCCACTGTCGCTGCTTCGTAGTAGGTTGGATCAATTCCCATGATTGTCGCATAGTACATGACACTGCTATATCCAAAACCTTTCCAAATACCTAGGAAAAGTAGAAGATATGGCCAGATACCCAAGTCAGCGTAGAAATTGATTTCCTTCATTCCGATAGACTCTAGGAAATGGTTGAACACCCCTTTATCAATGTTTAGGAAGGCATCTGTAAAGAAACTGATGATAACCCAAGACAAGAAGTAAGGGAACAACATGGAAGTTTGGAAGATCTTGACCATTCTCTTAGAACGGAGTTCACTGAGAATAATAGCAATCCCTACAGATACAATCAAACCAATAAAGATAAAGCCTAGATTGTAGAGGACGGTATTTCGTGTGATGATAAAGGCGTCTTTTGAACTAAATAAGAATCTGAAATTATCGAGTCCGACCCATTTACTATTCACGATACTATCTATAAAACCATTACTGGTCATGTGGTAGTCTTTAAAGGCAACCACGTTCCCAAATACTGGAATGTAGAAGAATAGAATCAACCAGAGTGCCCCTGGCAAAACCATTAAGAGAAAGATCCAGTTGTCTCTCAAGGTTTTTGAAAACTTATTCATAATTTCCTCCCTTTTTTATTTTGATATCCATCTAAAAATTCCTTTTTAGATTTTTGATAACGATTACATTATTAGTATACTCCTATTTGAAGGTTAGGTTAAACTACTAATTATAGAAAAAACTCCACAAATTATTTTATGTGGAGTACTTTTTTAAGAAAGGGATGTTTCACGAGAAACACTCTGAGTAAGGCAAGATGTTCTTGTTTTTATACTCAATGAAAATCAAAGAGCAAACTAGGAAGCTAGCCGCAGGTTGCTCAAAACACTGTTTTGAGGTTGCAGACGGAAGCTGACGTAGTTTAAAGAGATTTTCGAAGAGTATTAAGTTGTATAAATCGTCGAAGCTGTCGCAATAGTATGCCACTGGTTGGCTGTTGTGGCTGCGAATCCCTTGTCTGCGTAAAAGTCTGTAAATGGCAGGATTTCCACTTCTAACTCATCGATACGGTCCAGCTGACCAGCCAGATAAGCTTCGATACGGCTTTCTGCTCGCTTAATGCGTTGCAAGAGTCCGCCCATGCGGATATCGACCGTATCCAAGCCAAAGACCTTGTTTTCTTTCAGCCATTGGTGGCTAAAGAGGGCATGGAAGTGTTCGATTTGGCTTCTAAGTTTTGGTAATTCTTGTCTTGCGATTGCTTGCAGACTTTCCTTATCGTTTACTTGATAGGCCTGACGAATGCGTCGTCCCACATCCACTTTGCTACTTAAAATCTGGTTCAACTGGGCCTGAGTTTCAAAGAGGTAGGCATAGTTGCCAGCTTTTTCTTTAATGTTAGCAAGCGTCTCAGCAGCCTGAGCGAAGTGCGGTTTGTCCTGTTCAGGTGTCATGTGCTGGTCAAGTATCGGACAGAGAACATCCTGATAAAAGACATAGCGGTTGGGATTGATGCCACTGAGATTGCCTGGTAGGTCTGGTAAAAGGTTGGCTAGGTCAATCTGCATGAAATCCTCAACTGATAGACCTGTATTAGTCTTGAAGTGTGCAGACAAACGGTCTAGGTCATTGCGGTAGCTGAGTTCTGCCCAGATTTGCAAACTTGGTAGGATAGAAAACTGAGCGGTCTCGCCACCATTGTCTCCCCAACCAGTTACGATAACTTCTTTGATATCATTGGCACGACAGGCTTTATTGGCTTCAAGAGCAATGAGGCGGCTGAAATGGTTGTTGGGTGTGAAACCAATCCACTTCCAAGCTCCCCCTGCAAAGGCAAGATCATGGCTAATCTTATGATGATTGCGGAAATTGCGGTTGTATTTTTCCTCGCTATCCTGATAATAGTCCCAGTAAACCAAGGTCACACGATCTTTGAGACGGTCTAGGTAGACACGAGTTTCTTCTGGAATTTCCACATCACGGTCGTACTGGCCATCTGCTGACATAAGTTTAAAGAACATATCGCTCCACATCTGGCAGTGGAAACCATATTTGTCAGCAATATCCAGCACGCGCTCCAAGTGTTGGCACATGAGGAGACTACGATCCACAACACCGTTCAGAATCAAGTAGCGTCCCAAACCAACCAAGTGGGCTTCGTCCATCCCGATATTGACCTTGCGAGTTTGTAGTTTAGACAGAGTAGCAAACATACCATCAATCAGGTCATAAACCTTTTCTTCGCCGATAAGAAGGATATCCTCTACATCACGGAGCTCCTGGACTTCTTTGACACCCCATTTGACAAAGGCTGACAAGTGGGCCAAAGTCTGGATGCAGGGCACAAAGGTCATGTCAAACTGCTGGGCATAGGCTTCAATTTCCTGCAATTCCTCAGCTGAGTAGGCTCCACGGAAATAGCCAAAGTAAGGCTGCCCTTCAATCTGGTAGGTGTCTTCCATGTAAAGCTCAAAGGTTGAGTAGCCCATGAGAGCCAAGACCTCAATCATCTGCTTGGCAGCAGCCACATTCAGCACCGCATTTCTCGAACAGTCTGCCATGTAGGCTAAATCTTCATAAGCTGCTTGTTCCTCAATCTCTACCTTGTCACCTTCTGCTAGGGATGTTGCCAACAGGGACAAGGCACGATAAAGTTGGTGAGGTTTGCGGTAGGTCAATTGATAGTGACCACCCTCACCCTTGATAGAGATAGAGGCTTGGTCAGACTGAGCGACAGCTACCTCTACATCTGGTAGAGAAATGTGCTTTTGAAGCAACTCTATAGCTTGATGTTGTTTACTGCTAATTCCTGTAAATCTTACCATTGGTTTTCCTCCTGTAGCCAGTTGACAAGGGCACCGTAGAGATTAGCATCTGCATGATAGGTGCAGGCTTGGATGACTGGTGCGACCGTGTATTCTTCGTAGGTTTCGACAAATTCATCGACAGCTTTTTTGACCCCTTGGATAAAGTCAGGGTTTTGGCTGATGGAGCCACCTAGGCTAATGACATCTGGGTCGATGAGATACTGAATATTGAGCAAGCCTTGCGCCAGATTGCGGTTCATGCGCTCAATAGCTTCTTGACAAAGGGTATTTCCTGCTTCGGCCTCTTGGTAAATCTTGCGACCGTCCCAGTCAGTCTGACCAGATTTTTCAATCACGTATCGCACCATATTCCCAGTTGACGCTAGTTGCGACCAGTTATTGAGTTTTTCCGCAGGGGCAAGGGTGGTCATATAACCAAATTCCCCACCCAGGCCGTGGCGACCTCGATGAAGTCTACCATTGATAATCATGGCTCCGCCAATCCCTGTCCCAATCACGACACAGGCTGCATTTTCAAGTTCTGGATGAGCTAGCAATTCACTGAGTCCAACGCAGTTGGCATCATTTTCCAGATGAACAGGAATCTGATAAGAGCTAAGCGCTTCATACCAAGAAAATCCGTGAATGTAGGGCACCGCACTGAAGCCATCAATCACACCTGTCTCTTGATTGACCGCGCCTGGAACGCTCATAGCAATCCCACTGTAATCCTGCTCTGACAAACGTTGATCTAGCCAAGCTAGTAAGTCCTCCAAGTTTTCAGGCGTTGGAATACTTGTCTTATTCAGTATTTTCCCATCAGGAGTCAGACTGGCAAACTTAATTCCAGTCCCTCCGATATCAATCGTTGCAATGGTCATTGTTTTTACCATAAAAAGGGGCGAATCAGTAGTTAGTTCTTACCTTTTCGCCCCTCCTTTCTTTTTATGTTTACTTTTTGAAATTAAATTTCTTCTTTTTTGATGAATTCTGTACGAATCTCTTGTGGTGAAATGAGGCCTCTATGAACTGGGTATGGTCGTTCAAGTAGGTCAAGGAAGAGATGTTGACTTTCCGGTACACGTACATTTTCACTACACATATTGTAGTAACGAAGAACATAGCCTTCTTCATTTTCAGCTACCTTAAAGGCTGTTGGACAGATTTGCGGTATGCTGAGAACGGAATGGCTCAAGAGGCTACCAGTCGCAGCCACGCTTCCTTCTTGTTTAGCAAGCTGAAGGCTGGTAAATGGTGTCTGCAAGGCTTTAGCACGACGATAGGCTGAGAAGCGTTCTTGAGCTTGGTGGCATTCAAGCGCAAACTCGACTTCAAATTCACGCAAGCATTGTGCTTCTGGTGTTGGGAAGTAGCCCCAGTCACCTAGCTCACCTGATGCACGCAAAATAGTCACTGCAATGGTGTCGTCTCCAAGGATTTCGTATTCATTCAATCCCTTGTTGGATACAGTCACACCTTTTTCATCGTCATACAGACTAACAAAGGCTTGTTGGTGTTGAGGATTTTCAGGATTTTCCCATGAAGCAGCTGGTTTGTTTGGTCGTGTCACCACTTCATAGATGCTTTCAGAATCATTGTTTGGACGCGTGTTATGTGTCTTGACCAAGAGACGGATACGGTGGTCTTTGGCAGTGTTAGTAAAGCGAGTCTTGCAACGGATTTGTGGATTATCAACGAAGACAG
Source organism: Streptococcus mitis (assembly GCF_000960025.1). Taxonomy (GTDB): domain Bacteria; phylum Bacillota; class Bacilli; order Lactobacillales; family Streptococcaceae; genus Streptococcus; species Streptococcus mitis_DH. Next base: position 493,491 of record NZ_JYGQ01000004.1, read on the forward strand.
TCAACTCAGTTTCCAGAGGAATGCTTGTCAATTCTTCTGAACGTCCAGCCTCACGCTTCATAAACTCGATGATACCTTTTTGCTCTTCTTCTAGCTTTTCATCGGCACTGACAGGCACTGTCAATTCATGTTTGAGCAAAATCTTAGCGTAGCGAGCTGTGTTTTCCAAGACCTCATATCCCTTAAGCTCTGCATAGATTGGCTCTGTTCCTTTTGGTTGGAAATAGATATACTCGTTTCCGATGTCACCACGGTCTTCGAAGCGGATAAAGTCTTCGTAGGCTTCGTGAGTTGTCTTGTCATAGACTGTGATGTTGTCATCCACACTCACCGTTACAAATGGCGTATCAATCACTCCGTTTTGGTAAATACCGTCGCGGTGTTCTTGTTCTCCTTCCAGCAATTGGAAAGTTGTCCAAGAAAGTGGCGCTAGGTGAACTGGAATGGTCACGCGCACTTGTCGAGCGATACGAGCTTGGCGGAACTTGTCTTTTGGTAAATCATACTCAAAATTAGCTCCGAGATCTTCGATTTTAGCCTCTACAGGACGACCATCCAAGTCCTCCACACAGTAACTTGGCAAGGTAAGAGCAGCCATCTTCTTGTAGCCTTCTGTTGGGTGCAATTCCTTGAAATCACAAGTCGCCACATCAATCACTGTGCTGACAGTATCGACCTTATCATGCAAGCCTGTGTTAATAACAGTAAAGAGATAATCGCTTTGAGCCTTAGACGTAGCTATTTTACCCTTCCACTCATTAAGAAGATTGCTCTTAACAAAGGTTCCTACTTGGTTGACCTTGGCAAAACGAGTTTCCATCTCGCGGTGAACTTCGTCCACGCTACAGCCACAGATGCTATCATGCGGCGCATTTTGCAAAAGAGTTTTCCAAGCATAGGTCAACTGATCCTTGTGGTTATGACCCCCAGTGATAATAGTCAAGGGTTCTACAACTTGCTCTAGGAGGTTGCTATTTTCTTGGAAGGATTGTTTGAGATAAATACGAGATGAAGAAGTGTTGGCAAGTGTGTACCAGCCGTCTGTTTCCTGACTGGTCAACTCACCTGTAACTGTTGATAATTGCTCTGGTAGGGCACTTTCCACGGCTTGGACATACTCATCAAAAGAACTATGAACAAAGGTTACATCTGGGAAGAGTTCATTTGCCACACGAATGGCTTCACTCAAATTTTTCTGGACAGGCTGATGGTCACAGCCGTTCATCATCAACCACTGATTGGTCGAAGCATAGTCACGTACGTCTGCCAGTTTTTGTTTCCAGAAGGTCAAGGCCTCGTCTTTATCAACTGGAATTTCATTCCCATTACTGTACCAGTTGGCAAAGAGGATACCGAGGACACGGCTACCATCCGCACCCTGCCAGTACATTTCTGAAAACTGGGAAGTAAACTGCTCATCTTCGAGAACTTGGTTATCAAATCCAATCGGCTTCACACCACGACCAAAAGCGGCCACATGAATGCCTGATTTTTGAAGGATTTGAGGCGCTTGCCCCATATTTCCAAAGGTATCTGGGAAGTAACCAATCTGGGTTGATTTACCCCATTTTGCAGCCTCCTGCTGACCGATAAGAGTATTACGGACATTGGCTTCACTTGAAATCAAGTAGTCATCTTGCAAGATGTAAAAAGGACCAATTTTAAGTTTGCCTTCGTCAATATATCGTTGGACTTTGTCGCGATTCTCAGGGCGAATCTCCAAGTAGTCATCAAGGACAATGGTTTGACCATCCAAGTGAAAGCTCTTGAACTCAGGGTCATTTTCAAAGAGATCGAAGAGATTGTCAAATAATTCCACCAACTGCATACGGTGGCTTTCAAAAGGCAAGTACCACTCACGATCCCAGTGACTATGTGAGATAATATGTACGACAACATTTTCCATGAAGTAAAACCTCATTCTAAATTTAAATTTTTATTGTTAACGTTTTAAATGTAAATTTGTGATTCTTTCCAAGAATCAGTTGCGCTAAAGCGTGTTCCTTAGCGGATATCCAAGTAATCCAAGACCAATTCACAGAACATCATGTTGGCCCAAGAGAACCATTCACGAGAATAAAGAGTTGGGTCATCTACGTGGAAGCTTTCGTGCATAACACCTGTACCACCATCGCAAGCAACCAGCTGATCCAGCAAGAATTTTTTCTCTGCCTTATCTCTTGTTGTCAAACCTTGGATAGAAAGGGCGATTGGCCAGATATAGCGATAGAAGGTATGAGAACTTCCGAGACCGCTAGCGTATTCTCCTTGGTAGAAGTATGGATTTTCAGGGCTCAGAATGGTACGACGAGTTGCTTGATAGACTTCGTCGTCAATATCGCAGTAGCCCAGATAAGGTGCAGCCAACAAACTTGGTACGTTTGGATCATCCATGATGCTGGCATTTCCTAGACCATCCACTTCAAAGGCATAAATCTTTTCGCCCTTGCTGTTGCTTGTGTAGGCGTAGTTTTCAATTCCTTCTTGGATTTCAGACTGGAGGCGCTTGGCGTCTGTAGTAACACTCTGGCTATCAGCTAGGTCCAGTTCTGCAAAGATTTCTTGCACATAACCCAAGACTACTACAGCAAACATATTTGACGGAATCAAGTAACTATACTGACAGCAGTCATCACTCGGACGAAAAGCTGACCAGGTCATGCCTGTCACTGCAAAATCAGGGCCAAAGCCATCATTTACCAGTGTATCTTCCTTACGGTCCGTATCTCGGACAAAACGATAAGGAGAATTGTTGTGGTCTTGTTCTACCGTCCACAGATGAAGAATTTCCTTGGTCGCTGTGACAAAAGTTTCATCAAATTGACTAGTATCGCCAGTCTCTTTCCAGAGGAGATAAGCCAACTGCAAAGGATAGCAAAGCGAGTCCACCTCATACTTGCGTTCCCAAATCCAGCCATTAAGGTCGGTATGGTCTGTCTCGTGGTGACCCTTCCAGTTTTCCTCAATGTTGAAGGAATTGGCATAAGGATCCTTGAGCACCAAGGTCATCTGACGTTTGACTAAACCTGCAATGGTCTGACGCAGGAGGGCATCTCTTTTAGCCACATGCAGGTAGGGTCTGAGTTGGGCTGTCGAATCTCGAAGCCACATAGCAGGAATATCCCCAGTCAAGACAAAGGTTGAACCATCTTCTAGGATTTCAACCGTATTGTCCAAGGTGTCTGTATAGCAACGCTCGAAAACATCCACCCACTCTGGATGGTCCTTAGCCCGCTCTGCCACTTCATCTAGCCATTCTCTGACAATTTCTTTTGAATAAATCATCGTGCAGTATCCTCTTTCAAACAAGTTTCATTTTCAGTATATAGCTTTTGAGACAGAAAATACATACACAAATGATAGTCATTTTTCTACAAAATAGTTATCTTTGAAACTCCTTTTCTAAAGGTTATCTTTTTCTGATATAATGTAGAAAAACAGCTAAAGGAAAGACTATGAAACCACTACTTGAAACCATCGATACTCGCTTTGGAACTGCTAGCAAGCATGCCTTTTCCCGGGGAAATACCCTGCCATACACAGGCGTGCCTTTTGGGATGAATTACTTTGTACCCCAGACCAGTGACCAGGAGGGCTCTTGGTTTTTCGATCCGCATCTGCCTATCTTTCAGGGGATTCGACTAACCCACCAGCCCAGCCCTTGGATTGGGGACTACTCTTGGATCCTTCTGACACCTGTCACAGGTCAACTGGGTGGAGACAGCCTCTTTCACCGCCAGTCTTCCTATGATATCGAAAAAGCCTCTTTCCAACCTCATTATCTGAAAATTTTCTCCCTGCGCTATCAGATTGAAAGCCAGCTCACACCGACTTGCTATGGTGCTTCTATTCGTTTGGAACAAAAGCAAGGCAAAGCCCTCTCTCTATATCTTCACGCAGCAGATGAACTGACCGTGGAGCAAGTAGATAAGCGAACTCTTGCCCTGCGACAAGAAGGTAAAACTGAAACCAACAAAAATCCACTGATACTGTTCACTACCCTGCAAATGAATACGGATATCCTTGCTATCAACCAAGAAGGTGGAGACTGGCGAATTGACTTAGCAGATAGTCATGCTGAAATTCAGCTAGCGACTTCTTTCATCTCGCACTCTCAGGCTCTGCTTAATCTACCTCAAGAAGATTTTGATAACTGTAAAGCAAATGCACAAGCGGACTGGGAAAATCTCCTCCATCGTTTTGATGTTATAAAGACAGGAGAGGCTGACCGAACCTTCTTTGATCACTGCCTTTACAGACTCTTCCTCTTCCCACAGACTTTTTATGAGGTTGATGAATCAGGGCAAGCCATCCATATGGATCTGGCTACTGGAACTGTCAAGCCTGGTCTCCTCTTCAGCAGCAATGGTTTCTGGGATACCTTCCGAACCACCTTCCCCCTCTTTGCCCTTATCGTACCGGAGCACTGTCACCGCTTCTTAGAAGGATTTCTCAATAGCTACCGCGATACTGGTTTCCTTCCAAAATGGCTGGCTCCAGATGAACGGGGTATGATGCCAGGTACACTTTTAGATGGTATTATCGCAGATAGCGCCTGCAAGGACATGGCCCCCGACCTAGAAGAAGAACTCCTCCAAGCCATGCTTGAAACAGCCAGCAAGGCCGACCCTCTCGGCATCAATGGTCGTCACGGACTAGCCCAATACCAAGCACTAGGCTACCTCTCTACCGACCACCACGAAAGCGTCAGCCACACCCTAGACTATGCCTATAGCGATTTTTGTATCGCTCGCTGTGCTGAAAAACTAGGGCAAATAGAGATTGCTGAGACTTATAAGACTACTTCACACAATTACCGACATCTATTTGACGCTGAGACAGGTTACATGCGAGCACGTGATAGTCAAGGCAACTTCCGTCCTGATTTCTCTCCTTATAGTTGGGGACGCGACTATGCCGAATGCTCTGCCATCCAAGCAACTTTAGGCGTCCTCCACGATATCCCAAGCTTGATCCAGCTTATGGGTGGAAAAGAAGCCTTTAGCAACTATCTTTTAAAAGCCTGTCAGGAGGCTCCCCTCTTTGAGACAACAGGCTATGGCTACGAGATTCACGAAATGAGCGAGATGGCTACTGCTCCTTTTGGACAACTCGCCATTTCCAACCAGCCAAGCTTCCACATTCCTTATCTCTTCCGTTACAGCGATTACCCTGACTACACTGCTCTTCTCATCAAGACGCTCCGTCAGAAAGCTTTTCACCCAAGTTGGGAAGCCTATCCTGGCGATGAAGACAATGGCAGTCTCTCTGCTTGGTACATCTGGTCAGCTCTCGGATTCTATCCAACCTGTCCAGGCAAGCCCAGCTATGATCTCGGAATCCCTCTCTTTGACCACCTCCGAGTCTATCTCGCTAAAGAAGATAAATGGCTAGATATTCATGCTGAGCAAAACCACAGCCATTTTAACTTTGTAAAAGAATGCCGATTGAACAAGGCACCAGTATCTAGCATTCAACACCAAGACCTCTTAAAAGCTGAGCAACTAACCTTTACACTTAGCTGGTTACCAAGTCACTAGCTAGTAGACAAAAGAACCTTTGTATCGTGCAAAGGCTCTTTTATTTTATGAAACTTGTACTTGAAGTTGATCAACCAACTGTCCATCAACAGTCAAATTGAGATAGAAATCCAAAGTCTGATCAGCAGCAAAGTGCAGGGTTGGTAGACACAAATCTTTTTTGCTTTCCCCAGCTTGGAATTGAAGGACTTGAATTTCGTCCTGATAGGCGACACCATGGACACCTGTCCCCGGCTGAATCGAAATCTTAGCCTCCAAAGGAGTATTACTTTCGCTACGTTCAATCCTAAAATGAAGAGTCTCTCCTTTTGCCACAGATAGGCTTTTTTCTGCAAATGCTAGTCCCTGAACAACTTCTTTTTGTGATAAGCTAGGAGTTTTATAGAGGGAAATCTTAGTCAATACAGGCATAGATAGTGCCTCTGTAATCATCACGCGCACCTTCTGTGCCTCTACTAGCGGACCTCGCAAGAGGCGCTTATAACCAACTGTAAAGCCTGTTCCAAATTCTTTCCAGACGCCATCCACCTCTACTTGCACATGAAAAGCAGCGATTCGTTGCCCTAGCTTCAAATCTTCTCTTAACTCAATTACATCAAAAGTTTTAGGTGACCCTAAGTCGAGTTCTAGCTGGATGGGCAAGCCCGCATCGCTTGCCCAAGAGCTGGTCTTAAGGCCATCTGTCAGATGGTGACAAGCAAAGTCTGCGGAAAGAGCAGGACCAGATACCCCAGCTCCCAGAGCCAAATCTTCTTTATAGAGCTCATTGCGATAGGCCGCAAATTCATAGAGGCGTTCAATATCCTTTGCATCAAATAGCCCAGCTTGATTCGGCGGAATATTGAGCAAGAGCGGGGTTCCTCTCCCCACTGAGTGAAAATAGAGTTCGACCAACTCCTCAAGTGACTTAGGATCCTGCTCTTCATGGTAAAACCAACCCGGTCGGATGGAAACATCTACCTCTCCGATTGAAAAAATCGTGCCCGAGGGATCTCCGTGCTGAAGATAGTCCAGCTCTGCTTCTGTCCCTAGTTTGTCAGGACTCACCTTTTGCCACAGGGGATCACCTGCATACCCTCGTTCATTGCCAATCCAGCGGATACTGGTGCCTTCTGTTGAAAAAATTAAGCAATCGCCCTGCAGGTCACGAATGGTTTCAAACCATTTTTCAAATTCATAATTGACCTTTTGAGCGCCCTCTCCTCTGGCACCATCCATCCAGACCTCAGCAAATTTCCCTTCATTTCCATAGGCAGGATTTGATAAGATTTCCTTCAGCTGAGCCAAATAATAGGCATTATAGTCCGCTTCTCGCTCCACATGATAGAGAGGACTATGGGCATCCCACGGCGATAGGTAGACCCCCATGTCCATATCAAACTCTGTGGCAGCTTGGGATACTTCAAGGAGCAAATCTCCCTCTCCATTCCTCCAAGGACTGGCCTTGACCGAATAATCTGTGTGAGCTGTCGGATAGAGGACAAAGCCATCGTGGTGCTTGACCACCAAAATCAACTTTTTGAAGCCCGTTTCCTTGAGCACGCGAACCCACTCACGCGCGTCTAACTGTGTCGGATTAAAGCGTTCAGGATCCTCCTGACCCGTCCCCCATTCCTGATCATAAAAAGTATTGGGTCCAAAATGGATAAAGGCTGCTAGTTCATCCTCTAAATAAGCTAGCTGGGCCTGACTAGGCAAGGGCCCATGCGGTTTTATTTCTCTTACCATACTATTTCCTATCTACATTTTTCTTAACTTTTTTGGCATGTACTTGCAACTCTGTTAACGCTAGAGGGCTTGTCAAGTTTTCAAATCGAAGACGAAGGGCATAAGTCTCTACCTTATCAAATTCAAAACGAAGCTCTTCATCCTTGTCGCTTGAAACTTTTCGGATAGCTGATACAGGGCGCCAATTCTCCTCTTGCTTGAGCAGGGAATCCTTATCCAAATGGTTGGGAGTTCGAGGTAAGCTAGGCTCATTCCCTACATAATAATCAATAAAAGTAGGCTCCATCGCCACGTATTCTTGATTTTCAACATAATACAAGGTCACGTTATCCACAAATCGCGGTTTTAAAATCCCTGCATCTCCAAAAAGCATGCCCACGCTGGCTTGCTCTGACTTGGTAATCCAAGTATTGGCTGTCGATTTCTTCCGAGCAATGACCTTGTCATTGAGATATGAGGCTGGGTGATTCGGCTCTGAGTGAGAAGCAAAGACCAGAGGCAGGTTAGACCCTGTCCACTGATTGGAAATAACTTCCCCATCTACACTGGCACCTGTCACATGAATGGTGACTATTGCTGGCAACTCACAGCCCGCTACCTGCCCTGTGAGAACGCATTCTCCTACCTGAGTATAGATTTGAGGATCGAGTTCATCCCAAGTCACCTTGGCCGTATCTCGTCTACCATCTGATAAGACTAGCTTGACTCGGTCTGGTAAGTGTGGGGCTTCCTTAACAAGCGTCCAAACCCTTTCAGGCTCAATAGCGCAAATCCCTTGGACACAAACCTGAGCAGAAGCCTTTAAATCCAGCCCTTCCAGCTGACCAGATACCGTAAATTTATGAAAGCTTGCCAAATCTTCTTCATGAATCTCCTCCCAAACAACCTTGACTCGTTTTGCACTACCAGACTCATAGTCCACCAAAACTGAAGATGGCAGCTGTGGATAAGTTCCCTTAGCTGTATACAAGCGAAGTGGTCGTACAGAAACTGCCTGCCCTAGTGAGGTATTTTCTGCGACCTGCAAATGAGTTTTATAGGTTTTGCCTTGATACATGGCTCGGATAGCCAAGTCGCCTGCAGACAAGCAATGAAGTACTCCCTGCTTGATAATGGCCTGGGCACTACCACTCGTCTCCCAAATCACTTCACTATTCCCCACCTTGTTCACAGGGTTATCCACAATTTGTGGATAAAGTCCAATAGCTGGGGAATCCCCTTCTTGTAATCCTAGCTGCTTGTCCACTCGAATCTCAAATAAGCGCTGATTTTTCACTGGCTGGCAATCAAAAGCCTCTCCCACTAGGAAATCAAAACTTGCTAGCTCTAGCCCTCTGGCACTGGCCTTTACTCTCACTTGACCTACCTGCTCCAAACTCTGAACTAAGAGGACACCTCTGCCATGAAAGGCTTTCCTCTTAAACCGACCATTTTTTTGAGCCTTGTAACGTTCACGACTGGCCTGCCTGCCATTATCCACACCCACAATGCGAGCAGGGCCTTCAATTTTAAAATGAAGCTGATTGGAAGCAGTCGGCACCCAATTTCCATCCTTGTCCAATACATCAAAATAAAGATAAAGGAGGTCTTGTCCATCTGGCTTAAGTTGTGTTTTTTCGGCATGAAGCCCAATCGTAACAGGCTTACCTGCAGTCACCACCCTATCTTCTGCCACAAGCTGACCTTGATGGTCATAGGCCACAGCAAGCAATTCTCCTAGTTGATAAGCCAAGCGCCATTCGAGATAGAGTTGGTCAGAACCTTGTCCCTCTTGGTATTTTCTGCCATCTGAAGTCCATTTTTCCTGAAAAGTCTTCCTACCTTGAGATTTTCCATTGAGAAATAGCTCTACAGAACGGGCATTTGAATACACCCGGACAGGGATATCCCCATACTTATCCACAACTTGTTGATAACTCTTGTGGATTTCCCAATTCCAGTGGGGCAGTATATGAACCATGGGATGCTGATCTAGGTCCAACCACTGACTTTGATAGAGATAATAGTCATTTTTAGGAATCCCTGCCGTATCCACGATCCCAAAATAGGAACTCTTTACAGGCGTGTCATTTTGATTGTGCCAAGGAGTCGGCTCACCGATATAGTCCACTCCTGTCCAGATAAACTGACCCGCATAGTCTAACCGATTTCTATCTGCTGTCCAAGAAGCCGTCGCCGTCTTCCCCCAAGGAACTCGATCATTTCCATAGTCTGACTGTTCAAAATTCCGCACGCGGCGATTATCCCCAACCCATTCCTTAGCTGGGCGAAAATAGCTATCACGCGTCCTTGTAGCCGATGAGGTTTCAGATCCGTAAAGTCGCCACTTGGGATGTCTTTTGCGAATCGCGTCAATATTATCTTCTGAGTAATTCAAGCCCACCACATCCAGCAAATCAGCAATCTTTTCATGACCTCCAGACCCATCGCCAAAGCGGAATTGATCCATTCCCATGGTCACAAAACGACTACCATCAACCTCCTTAACCCTTTCTAGCAAGCGTTTGATAGTCTTCAATGAATGAGCATCGCCATTTGCTTCGCTGACTTCATTTCCTAAGGACCACATAAAAATCGCTGGATTGTTCTTACCACGTTCAATCATAGTGCGCAAATCATAATCTGACCAGAAATCGCCTGCTTTCGCTTCTGGATGAGTCGCTTCTTCCTCAAAAAAGCGACCATAGTCATATTCTTTCTTGCCTCCATACCAGGTATCAAAGGCTTCTTCTTGGATAAGTAAGCCCATTTTGGCAGCCAGATCCAGCAAGATACTGCTAGCTGGATTATGGGTAATTCGAATCGCATTGACGCCCATTTCCTTCATCTGGCGCAATCGTCTCTCAGCAGCTGACCTGTTTTCCACAGCTCCCAGCGCTCCATAGTCATGGTGCAGACAAACCCCATGAATCTTCAACCAGCGACCATTTAGAAAGAAGCCCTTATCCGCTTGCCAATCCATATAACGGTAACCAAAAGTCTCCTCTTCTTCATCAACTAAAATGCCATTTTTGTATAGTCGAGTCTTCAATTGGTAAAGGTGAGGATGATCAATATCCCAAAGCAAAGGTTGAAAAATTGATATTGCTTGTTGGAAAGAATATTTGTCCCCAGACTCAATCACTAGAGAGTCTGTCGCCTGCCAGTCTGACAGCTGTTGGCCATCATACCAAATACTCTGTTCCAAATACACCGACACGGACTGAGGCCCATCATTTGAAACCTTACTTGTAAGCTGAGTTTCCACCCATCCATCTCTTTGTTCCTTGAGCTTGGGACTTTCTATCTTAATCCCATATAAATCCAGATGTACCGAATCTGTAATCAACAATTTTACTTCTCGGTAAATACCGCTACCCGAGTACCAACGACTGCTAGGTTGCTGATTTTCCACAAAAACCGCAAGTTGGTTGGCTGTCCCATCATTTCTTAGATAAGGCGTGATATCATAAGAAAAGGGTGTATAGCCATTGGGATAATAGCCCAGCACTTGCCCGTTGATATAGACTTGGGCATTCATGTAAACTCCATCAAACAACAAACGCACCGATACAAGACTAACATCTTCTTCCAAGTAAAACTGCGTCCGGTACCAGGCCTGACCCCCATTTAGCTGACCACCCTCATTTTGCGCTGGCGAATACTGGTCAAAATCATTGTAAATACTCCAGTCGTGTGGCACTTGAATAGCCTGCCAATTTCCCCTCTGAAAATCCGGTGCCAAGGCATCCTCTTTCCCCACCTCTTGACTAAAAAACCAGTGATTTCGTAAAACTTCTTCTCTTCTCATACAAGCATTCCTCTTTAAACAAGTCTATCAATTTGACTATATCACAAAACAAAAGCGCTTTCAACAATTCCTCCATCACTCCCTAAATACTCAGAAAAGATTCTATAATTTGTGGAGGAGGATTTTAATCCTCAAAGCTACAAGGGTAATACAAAAAGAGCCTGACTCCAGGCTCTTTAGTCTATTATTTCTTCTCAGCGCGGAGTGCTGACAAGATTTGTGTACGGATATCATCCACACCATTTGGCGTATTTGGTAAAAAGATGGTTTGATTTCCTTTAGAAGCAAAGGTATTCAAAGTATCCAAATACTGGTTAGTCAAGAGGATGGACATGATTTGTTCTTCTGTCATGCCAACATTGGCTTCCTTGAGTTCTGTGATAGACTCTGCCAATCCATCCACAATCGCCTTACGTTGTTGGGCAATCCCCACACCATGAAGGCGGTCTTTTTCTGCTTCGGCTTCAGCTGCAGTGACGATTTTAATCTTGTCGGCTTCCGCCAATTCTTGCGCTGCAACCCGCTTACGTTGCGCCGCATTGATTTCATTCATGGATTGCTTGACTTCTGCATCTGGTTCGACCTTAGTAATCAAGGTTTTCACGATAATGTAGCCGTAAGTTGTCATTTCTTCCGCTACTTGATGTTGAACTTCAAGGGCAATCTCATCTTTTTTCTCAAACAATTCATCCAAGGTTAATTTTGGAACAGAAGAGCGAAGAGCGTCTTCGATATAAGATTTAATCTGAGATTCTGGACGCATGAGTTTATAGTAGGCATCTGTCACGCTCTGTTCATTGACACGGTACTGAGTCGCTACATTCATCATAACGAACACATTGTCTTTGGTCTTAGTCTCAACCACAATATCGCTTTGCAGCAAACGCAACTGAATCCGCGCTGCAATCGAGTCAATCCCAAAAGGCAATCGAATATGAATACCGCTATTGGCAACCTTTTGGTATTTCCCAAAGCGTTCAATAATCGCCACCGACTGCTGACGAACCACATAAACTGTACTCAGTGTGACTATCACCAATAGGAGCACACAAACCACCACAAAAATCATCAAAAATGTTGCCATTATCGTGACCTCCATCATTATTTTTCCTGTATTATAGCACATTTAAAGAAGGCTGTGCAGTTTTAACTGCGATTTTTCCTGAAATGTCAATAATTAGAGGTGAATTGTCACATTGTCGTCTAATCTCTTGCTAAACCAACTGGTAAGGAATTAGGTGCACCATGCTAGTTCTCTCTAACCCCGTTGATTATCAACATACTATCTGAGCTTTTCAAGTCGTGGACAAAGAAACGAAACAAGCAATGTCTAATCCCTTTAAAAGACTCACAAAAAACATCATTGGATGTACTGACCTCCAAAATTTCAATCATTAAGCGAGGTTGATGATCTAAATTTAATGTGATATACTATTTTTGTCATCGGTTACCGATTACGTTCCTTACGGTTCGTGAGAGGAGGTGAAACTAATGAGCCTTATCATAGAGCTCGCTCTTACTATTATAGCGGACGTCATAGCAGGAATTATCTTGTATTTCGTCTGCAGATGGCTAGATAGTAAGGACTAGACCGAGTGACTAGCCTATCAACACCCGTTAAATCGCTAAGATACGTCAAAAAAGCCCTTAACTATGGCAGTAGTTAGGGGCTTTGGTGTTCTAATGAACCTTATCAATTAACTACATTCTAGCATATAACCCCCGATATTTCAAGAGTTTTATTTATTTTTTTAAAGCGCCTTAAGTATCTGAAAGGTCTATAATGCAGTTAGCTATCTAGTACCCAAAAACCGACTAGCTCCTATGAACTAGTCGGTTTCTCATCAATGCGCCAACATTTCTTGAGCGATTTCTTGGCCAGATAGGTTATCTGGGTAGTAGGTTGGCCAGTTATCCATTTCTTCAAAGAGGGCTTCTTGGCTTGTTCCTCCAAAGAAGATATGGAAATGTTCTGCCTTAACTGGAGCGATATTATGGTCACTAAACTGAACATACTTGAATTGTCCAGCATCCGCATCTGTCGCTTCAAAGAGGAAGCGCACGCCACGATTGCCTTTCTTGTAAGTCAAGATTTTCTTACCAACATACTTGTAGGTGAATTTCTTGCTTTGTCCACCTTGAACAAATTCCATAGTATTATCAGTGATATTAATCTTAGTCACATCTGTCTGATAGCCTTTTGTATAGTAGGCCTTGTACTCAGCCTGGGTCATCTTACTAGTCAACTTAGCCTTGTAGTCAAAGACTTGGTCAAACGTACCATCTTCAAGGAAAGGATAAACTGATTGCCAGTTACCTGCATAGTCACTCAAGGTGCGGTCCTTGACGTCTGCATCCTCGAAGTAACCATTTTGAACTGTCTTGGTATCCTCTGCCTTTTCAGGCTCAATTGCTGGGCCTTCTTGGTCCGTTGTTTGTTTCAGAGCCTTGAGGTTTTTCTCCATAACGGAGATGTAGTTTTCGCCAGCCTTGGTATCCTCTTCTGTCAGACTTTCTAAAGGATTAAGGACATCTGTTTTAACACCTGCTTCTTTTGAAAGTGTGTTAGCAAGGGCCTGTGAGGCATTTTCTTCAAAGTAGATATAGGCAATTTTATTTTTCTTGACATACTCTGTCAATTCTGCCAAACGAGCAGCTGATGGCTCTGCATCTGGAGAAAGTCCTGAGATTGCGACTTGTTTGAGCCCATAGTCCAAGGCAAGGTAGTTAAAGGCTGCGTGTTGGGTCACAAAGCTCTTTTGTTTGGCTTGAGACAAACCTTCTGCATAAGCCTTGTCCAAGGCTTGCAATTTTTCGATATAAGCAGCTGTATTCTTCTCAAAGGTCTCTTTTTTATCCGGATAATCTGCTGATAAGCTGTCACGGATGTGCTCTACTAGTTTAATGGCACGAACTGGTGATAACCAAACATGGGGATCGTACTCATGGTGATGGCCTTCTTCTCCATGCTCATGGTCTCCCTCTTCTTCCTCACCACCTGGCAAGAGCAACATATCGCCTGTCGCCTTGATGGTTTTGACCTTTTTCTTATCCAAGGTATCTAGTAATTTAGGAACCCATGTTTCCATGTTTTCATTTTCATAAACGAAGGTATCTGCGTCTTGGATTTTGGCAACTGCCTTGGCAGACGGTTCATATTCGTGGGGTTCTGTACCAGCACCGATTAGGAGCTTTACATTAGCAGTATCTCCTGCGACTTGCTTGGTAAATTCATAGACAGGGTAAAAGGTTGTCACAATATTTAGTTTGCCATCTGCCTGCTTTTGATTGGAACAAGCCACTAAAAACAAGGCGCATAAACTGGCGAGCAATAAGCTAATTTTTTTCACGTTAGTCTCCTATTTGATAAAACGTCTTACTAAACTGATTAGTAAAAAGACAGTTACAAAAATAATGGTAATACTTGCACTTGCAGGTGTTTCTGCATAGTAGGAAATGTAAAGTCCTGCTACCATTCCCAAAAATCCAATAGCACTGGCAAGCAGCATAACCGATTTAAAGTTTTTCCCTAGACGAAGGGCAATACTGGCTGGCAAGACCATAATGGTCGATACCAGAAGAGCTCCCGCAGCTGGAATCATAAGGGCAATGGCCACCCCCGTCACCATGTTAAAAAGAATGGACATGGTACGAACTGGCAAGCCATCCACAAAGGCCGTATCCTCATCAAAGGTCAAAATGTACATCGGACGAAGGAAGAGGAAGGTCAAAATCAAAACAACCGCCGCAATGACAAAGAGGGAAATAACCTGCTCTTCGCTGATAGTCACGATTGAACCAAAAAGATACTGGTCCAAACTCATAGAACTCGAGCTTTTACCCTTGCTCATGACAATCAGAGAAACAGCCAGACCCGTTGACATGAGGATAGCTGTCCCGATTTCCATAAAGCTCTTGTAAACCGTACGGAGATACTCCAGAAAGACCGCCGCAATCAAGACAATAGCAATAGTGGAAATAGTTGGCGAAATCCCCAGAACCAGACCAAAGGCTACACCCGAAAGCGAGACGTGGCTGAGGGTATCACTCATCAAACTCTGACGGCGCAAGATAAGGAAGGTCCCCAATACCGGCGAGAAAAGACTCATGGCAATAACGGCCAGAAAGGCACGTTGCATAAAGTCATAAGATAACAAACTAAGCATGGCCCACCTCCTGATCATTCTCATGAACATTGAAACAACGCCATGGCGAGTCTTGGTTACGGACTAGATGAATATTGCGATCCGCATAATCCTTAACTTCTTCAGGGTCATGGGTAATCATCAAAACAGCCTTGCCATGATGATGGGCGCTGTGGTGCATGAGTTCGTAAAATTCATTTTTACTTCCTGCATCCATTCCTGTTGTCGGCTCATCTAGGATAAACACATCCGGGTCAGAAGCAAACATACGCGCAATCACCGCTCGCTGCTTTTGCCCTCCAGAAAGAGACCCCAAGCGTTTGTCTCGGTGTTCCCACATGCCAACTGAATCCAGACTAGCCTTGATATGCTCCTCATCATGAGCATTCAAGCGACGGAACCAGCCTTTTCGTGGATAACGACCCGACTTGACAAATTCGTAAACCGTACTTGGAAAACCCGCATTAAAACTGGCAATCTGCTGGGGAAGATAGGCTGTTCTCAATTTTTTTCCTTGAGTATTTGTCTTTGAAATGGTCACCTTTCCAATGCGTGGTTGGAGGATACCAAGACTAGCCTTGATCAGTGTCGTCTTAGCTGCCCCATTCTCCCCCGTCAAGGTAACAAATTCCCCACTATCAACACTATAATTGATATGTTCAAGAACGGGCTCCTTATCATAATAGAAGGATAAATCCTCTACCGTAATATATCTCATTATTTGATTTCTCCTACTAAAGCAGTCAAAAACCGCTGGATCACTTTTTGTTCATTTGGAGTAAACTGAGTCGCCACTTGTTCATAGGTTAAAAGTGTATGCTCATGGTGATGATGGTGCTCCTCAGCGATTGGACGAGCCAAATCAGTCAACTGATAAAAAATCACACGCGCATCCTTAGGATCTTTAGATGTTTCCAACATCCCTTCCTTGACCAAAGACTTAATGGCCTTGGTAACTGCTGCCTGACTGACATTGAGGCGACGGGCCAATTCTGAATTTGTTAAAGATTCCTCTGACAAGAGCATGAGAATGTGCTCCTGAGTATTGGTCAGGGCCACCTCGCTAGTACAATGACCTATTAGGATTTCATGCTGATTTTCCGCCTGCAAAATCACCTCATTCAAAAAAGCATCGATATCCTTCGCTAGCTGTCTCATATTTGACTCCTTTCCTTTTAGACTTCTCTTTTTTAAGAGAAAATACTATTCTTTGAAATTATTTACTGGTTAATTATATCACAACCAAAAAAAGAGTCAAGAAAAAACGTGAAAACCAGTTTCATTCTTGAACTCTTCCATACTATTATCTATTGAAATTCCTTGACATCTCCATCATAAGTTGCCCATCATCTGAATCTATTTTAGAAGACACAACACTTTTTTATTCAAATTATATATAAAATGGAGAAGAGCAAAGTCTTCTCCAAATACATACTTTACCTCACTCAAGAGGTCTAGCAATCTATAACTAGAAACTCATTAAAATTTTGAACAAATTTTACTCATTATCCTTCTTACGAAGAACGATACTTAGACCACTCAAAATTCCAACAAATCCGAATGCTGCCAAGGCTGCGTTCGATTCCGTACCAGTATTTGGCAATTGAGCTACCTCAGTTGATGGAGCTGGATAAGTGTTTCCATCAGGATTGTAATTTGAAGGTACTGGTTTGTTCGGAACTGCCGGTGTTCCCGAATCTTCCGCCACAGGTACAGGTGGTTCTGGAGTCTCGTTTCGTTGAGGTGTTGGAGCTGGTTGTGGTGTAGGTGCAGGAGCTGGATTTGGCTCCGGAGTTGGAGTTGGACTTGGCTCTGGCTGTGGTTTTGGTTCTTCAGGAATCTTCAGCTCTGGAATCTCCACAGTTGGCGGATCTAACGGAACTACTCCACCTTCAAATTCTGGCACTTCAACTTTTGGAGCATCAATTTGCATTACATATTGGTAAACAATAGTAGTAACACCTTCTTTAACCAATCCTTTTTCTTCCACAGTATTTTTAAACTTATCACCTGCTGGAAGAACACGTTTCAATCGGAATGTCACTCCATCTACTTCAATAGTCTCAGGAGCTGTTACAACGTACTCTTCTCCTGTAGCTTTGTAAGTTGTTTCTTCTTTATCACCAGTAGTTGTAGTTGTCGCTTCAGCTACAATGACGTTGTTCTTAGCTACTACATCATCCGCAAGGAAGTTTTCATTAATATCTACGAATTTAACAACAACTGTTCCTTTTTTGTCTTTTGCGTAATCACGTACACTGTTTGGTTTATTTTGAGAGTATTTAACAACAACCGCTGAATCTTTTGATTCATGTGTTACAGTTAATTCATCTACCTTAGCTTTATCCACAGTGTAATCTTTGATTTCTGGTGACACTACTTCAACAATTTTTTGTTCTGGAGTCCAATCAGTTGTATACGTCACTTCACCAGTTCTACTGTTGATTTCGGCAGTTCTTGTGAAACGAGCACTTTGGTTAACTGGTGCACTTGCTTCTTGTCCTGCTTTTGGTCCATTTTCATAAACATAAGTGATATCACGTTTCACTTCTGTTAGTAAGCCTAAATCTTTGTAGGTGCGACCTTTTGGATCATTAGGAATCTTATCCTCTGGTTTTGGAGGATTTTGATTACCATCGTTAGGTTTAGTTGGATCTACTGGAATAATGTAGTCATATTGGTATACAACTGTCGTAGTTCCTTCTTTCACCTTACCTGTTTCTTCTAATACATTATTGTATTTATCAGAAACTGCGTAAATACCACTGTATTTATATTTCTTACCATTAGCTTCGATAACGTCTTTACGACTCTCTACAGTGCTGTATTCTTCATTTGTTGGTGTATAAGTAGTTTCTTCACGATTTGCATAGACTTTTGTCGTAGCTTTTTCTACTACTGCATTATCTTTAACAGTTACCGCTTCACTGATTTCATTTCCTTGAGCGTCTACATACTTAACAACTACAGAACCTTTTTTGTCTTTTGCTGCATCATGTTCGATAATTTCAGGATTTTCACGGTATTTAACAATTTCGCTACTGTCTTCAGATTCGTGCGTTACTGCTAATTCAGCTACTTTTTCTTTATCAACTGCATATTTATCGATTTTTGGTGACACTACTTCTGCAAGTTTTTGTTCTGGAGTCCACTCGCTTGTATATACTACCTCACCAGTTCTACTGTTGATTTCGGCAGTTCTTGTGAAGCGTGCATTTTGGTTAACAGGTGCACTTGCTTCATGTCCTGCTTTTGGTCCATTTTCATAAACATAAGTAATATTACGTTTAACTTCTTTTAGTACACCTAAATCTTTGTATGTACGACCTTTTGGATCGTTAGGGATTTTATCCTCTGGTTTCGGAGGAGTAGGAGTATTATCATTTGGTTTGTTTGGATCATCTGGTGTTCCGTTTTCTGGTTTCGGAGGCGTTGATGTACTATCATGTGGTTGTGGAGTATTGTCGTTAGGTTTAGTTGGATCCACTGGAATAACGTAGTCGTATTGGTATACAACTGTTGTGAGTCCTTCTTTCACCTTACCTGTTTCTTCTAATACGTTGTTGTACTTATCAGAAACTTCATACACTCCACGGAAGACATATTTTTTACCATCTTTAGTGATTGTATCAACTTTCTTCTCAGCGACATTGTAGTTTACATCATGTTCTGTTACTTCATCACGAGTCGATAGTACAACCTCTCCTGACTTAGTAGCGTATGTTTTCGTTGTTTTGACAACTGCATCTGTCACTACATTTTCTGCGTCTTTGATTTCATTACCATCAGCATCTACATACTTAACAACTACTGAACCCTTCGTTTCAGTTACTGTTGGTGTTATTTCCTCTTGTTTATCTAGAGTATAGTTGTAGATAACGTGTTGCTCACCTTCTGTTACATCCCCTGTCGCTGGGGCTGAATCAGATGTTTGCCCTACATATTTATAAACTAAACCTGTTGCTTCGTCTTTTAGAGTTGGGTATTGTTTATCAGTAGTGTCGTATTTTTCTGTAACTGTACGTTTTTCTTTACGTTCAGATACTTTTACACCTTTTGAGTAAGTTACATAAGTATCTTCATACTCTAAAGGAACATTATTTTTCACAACTTCTGTTTCTTTTAAGGTTTTTAACGTTCCATCTTCGTTGATCACAACGTGTTTCACATCAACAGAACCTGTTTTTGTAACTTCTGATTTAGACGGAGTTTTCTCTTCTTCACTTACTAGACGGTATTCGTAAACAACTTCTGTAGTTCCTTCTACGACTTTACCGCTAGCAGCTGGAGAACCTTGTTTTAGACCTACATACTCGTATGTAAATCCAGTATCAGCATCCACTAAGGTTGGATATTGTTTTGGTGTCGTGTCGTAGTTTTGTTCTACAGTTGCGATGTCTGTACGCTCATCAACTTTTGTTTCACCTGAATATAAGCTTACGATAGTTTTTGTTTCTAATGTAACATTATCTTTATCAGTTTCTGTTTTTAATTGTTTTCCATCAGTTGTGACGTACTTGATAACGACGCTACCTTGTTTAGTAGCCGTTGCAGTTCCCGCTTCTTCTTTTGTGATTTTTAAGTTGTAGTAATGAGTTACTACTGGTTTTTCTTCACCCATTACCTTGTAAGCGCGGATTGGTGTGATAATTTCTTTTTTAGTGAATGTCGCTGATTCAGTTGTTTCTGTACGAGTTCTTGTACCATTATCACCACTAATGATGTATTTATTTTCAGCAACAGTTTCTGTAGGAATATACTTTTCATCTGTTACTTTTGCATCTCCTGTAACTGTTACTGTACCGTCTGCAACAATTTCAACTTTTCCTTTATTAACTAACGTAGTTACAGTCGTTTCTTTATCAGGTTCAGTTTCCACTAATGGAATATAGTCATCTGGCTTACCAGTATAAACAGTGTACTCTTTAATTTTTTTAGTTGTTATAACATCAATGTAAGCGTGTGGAGAATAATCATCTGGAGTATATTTATATACTGTAGTCGTGTGGATTTCACTATATTTACCATCTTGAAGTTCTGTAGTGTCTGTTTTAGCTGCAGTAACCGATACTTCTCCAATAATTTCCGGAAAACCTGCTAACATTTTTTTGAATTTATCTTCAGAAGCAGATGAAATATACCCTGTATTAAGGTCTATAGGAGCATGCAAAACAAATTCCCCAGCACGTCTCCCAGTTTTTATCAATCCTAGTTCCACTTTCCCAGATTGGATATCATCTTCTAAAGTTTTTAGATGTGCATCTAAACGCGCTTTAGCCGCCTGAACTTTCTCTCTTTCAGTTGCATCTGTCGCTTTTCCTTCTAAGAACTCTAAAGCTTTATAATTAGCAACCGTATAATTTTTTAAAATATCTTTTAATGATGATTGAGATTTATTTAGTCTATAATCATAACTATATTCATCACCTGTTGCTAAATTTTGTACTTCAGACCCAGAATAACCAGTTCCAAAACCTAATAATGCGTAAGTAGGATCTTCGCTAGGTGTTTTTTCTACATCATCAGCAGTCCCATAAATTCCATCTGCGCCAGGTGTATAATAATGGTTGACTTTAGGTCCATCAAAAGTATAGTCGTCTACAATATAAGTTGAGAAATAGCCTCTGTCTTTCTTTGTTACTTCTATTTTTCCTTCTACTGAGAAAGTAATTGTTCCTTTTGTTATTTTCTTTACAGCCTTCCCTTGACCCACTGCATAGGTATCTTTATCAAGAACAAGAACTGTATCACCTTCTTGGAGCGTTACATTTTCTTTTATAAACTCTTTAGCGTCAGCCTGTCCGTCATTCCATTTTGTTACTGCATCTTCATCACTAGATACACCACCATCTGCTACAACGTACTTACCGTATTGTCCATCAGCTGTTTCTTCAACTAAGTAGACTTTGCCTTTTGTTTTGGTATAGTCAATCTCACCTAGTTTGTTGTGCATTCCTTCGGGAGATACTGCTGCTTCAATATCATTGAAACGAGTTTTATCATAAGTAAGCTTATCAGAACCTTCTACTTCAGATTTTCCAGCATACTCATAGACTTTACCGTTAGCTTCTACCGTATCTTTTTTTCCAGTATCTTTAGACACAACAGTTCCTGGTTGAGTCACAGTTGATTCACGGTAGTCTTTACCATCTGTATCGTAAGCAAGACCTTTTTTATCATAAGGAGTTTTTACAGTACCTGTTCCCGCTTCTACTGTTTCTGATTTTAGTAACGATTTATCAGAATCCAATTTGTAATTGACAGTTGCTTCTGATTTAACATTTAGAGTATCAGTACCATCAGCATCGCCTGTATTGCTGTTGGCTTTTGTCGGTTCAGCAGTTCCTTTTTCTAATACCGCATCTACTTTTACTGTTTTAGATGCATCTTTATCATCTGTAAAAGTTGTGGCTGATGTTGAAGCTACTTTCGATGTATCGGTCACCATTGTAGCAGTATCTGTACCATTAGAAGTAACATTAGCAGCTACTGGGCTTGCACCAACAGCTAAAGCCACACCTGTTGCCAAAATCGTTGCACCGATTAACTTGGAATCTGTTCGACCATCTTTATACTTACGAAGAGAAAATTTCTCCTGTCTATCAGTATGAAACATAAAACATCGCCTTCCTAAAATTTCATTGTTTTTTATATTTTGAATCTATAAAATGTGCGCTAAGAACTATAAAACTAAGAAAGTTTTACGCTTTCAATTATATCATATTTCTAAGGATAATACATACTTATACATATCCAGAATTTCCTTTTTTTGATAGGCCTTAGAGAATGTTGCTGACGAGTAACGACCTTCTTTTTGATAAGCAATGAGCCACAAGAGTAACTCCCCAATGTCACCAAATGTTGTGACACCTTTGGACTGACTCTTATAGTATCTATGAGCTAAATCTGTATCAGACAAAAGACAGATCAACCCCCTGGCAGATGCTTCTACAGCCGCATTAGCAAAGCATTCACTCATAGAACAAGAGAGATAGCCTTGGTGCTTTTCATAAGGGACCTCTTCTAGAAAACCTGCATAATGGACATTTGACGGCAAGTCTTTCTTGCTATAGCCATCTGGCAAATTGCCATAAATCGTCAACTGACTATCTGGCACTTGTCGAAAAGCCTCAATCGCCCAGGCACACCGTTTGATCATCGTCATATTGCCAACGATACACCAATCGGTGACTCTTGCATATTCTTTTTCCAAAACTCCATCCACAAACATTGGAGGTAAAAAGCGAACCTTTTCTTTCCCTATCAGATGCTCCAAAACTGGACTTGCAACAATATTTTGGCACCACCCTTGTAAGACAAACTTCATCATGGGATCTAGGATATTGTAGTGAGTATAAGCAAATAGCTTTCTTCCGGTATTTTGGAAAAACTTCCTCAATTGAAGAGGATATTCATTGACCATATCAATTATGAAGCTATCTTCCACTGTAGAATTGTTCGCTAGATAGAGACTAACTAACTGCCATTGAGTGTAGGTTTCCCCACTTCTTAGGTTTTGGTAAGAATGGTAATTTTCACTCACATCACCTTTTAGCAACTCCCCTTTACTATCATAGAGAGTAAAGAGATGTTCTTGATATTGAAAACGATACAGTAATTGAGAGGTATAACATTCTACATCTCCATTTTGATAATGAACGAGTCCTACATATCCATCTTTTGTGTACTCGACTTCACTGACATTAGCTAGTCCCTGAACAAATGCTTTCTCTACACTCGGCTTTTGTCTAGCCAAATCTGATTGATCAAAAATAACATGATAGAAGTTTTCAAAACCAAGTTTTTCCAATGTTTCTACAAAATTCGGTACAAAATTATCCAGATTTGTTAAAACAATTTCTTGCTCTACTTGCAGACTTTTAAAAATTTCTTGACGTGCCAATTGGCTTCTTTCAAAGCCATAAGTGCCTATAGGAACGCCTTCTTTTATTGTAAATACTTTCACCATAGTTTAGTCCAATACATCTTCCAATCTTAATCCACGACTTCTTGCTAGTCTTGCACGGAAAGCCATCCCTCGTTTATGACGTTCTGATAAACGATAGTAGGTCGTTGTGACATTTAAAACCAAAGCATTATCCTTGGTAACCATACGAGACCACAAATGCCAATCTTCAAACCCATCACACTTAGCATCATAGCCTCCTGCTTCATCATAGGCAGAGCGTTTAAAAATGACGGTTGAATGGTTAAAGACATTTTGATAAGCAAGCTCTAACCACAATTTTTCTCCTGATAAATGATGAGATTGATTCCGTTTAATTTTATCTGTTATAGCATCTTCTTCTGCGACGACTCTAGCTCCTATAAGATCTAATTGAGGATTTTTCTCTAACTCCTGCAAGAGAAAATCGAGATGCCAAGGCATCCATACATCATCCGCGTCTTGTCTAGCTACATAAGTCGTTTGAGACAGGCTGACTCCACGATTCAAGGTTTCTGAAATCCCTTTATGATCTTCCCTAATATACTGTATTCGCTCGTCTACTAGATATGGCTTACATACTTCCTCTGTATTATCTGTCGAACCATCATCTACAATTAACAGTCGAAAGGCTTGATGGGTTTGATTTAAAACAGAATCAATCGTTTGACTAATGGTTTCAGCTCCATTATAGACAGGCATGACAATATCAACAGGTGTGTCCGATTGAGATACATTTTGATAGGGCACACCTAGTTTTGCAAAAACATTTGATTCATGAGTTGTTAAAAAAGTCCGATACCCATGAACTGATACACCCTCTATATCTTTGACCAACAAAAGCGAAGTTGAGTAAAAACCATGTACCTCAACGAACTCATACTCCTCTAGCAAAAGATAAATTTCTTCTTCAAAGCAAAATCTAGTTTCTTTCAATTTATCTTGATAGGGATTTAAAGGCACTCTTGGATGGGGATAGTAGTAATCAATCTTCTGTTCATCTAAAACTTTAGCAGTCAATTTTTGAGTAAGTTCCAAATCTTCCTGATAAAGGAGAGAGCCTAAAAATTGCCCCAGAAAAATGCTTATTTTCTTACCATTTTTAGCCCTATGAAAATGACTTGGTTCAAGATGAAGCTTTAGAAAAACCTGCTTCTCTTTTGGGAAGAGGATACAGTCCTCAAATACCGTATAATGTCTATTTGATAAAGACATAACCTCTCTCAAGGTAAAGTTTGTATAAGGAATGCCCCTCTCAAGATTTTGTGTATAGAGATTGAGAGGTACAATGGAAGTACTACCATCATCAAAAGTACACAAATTCATTGTACTGGGATTAAAGATGCTAAGAGCTACAGGATTGTCTAAGCTTGCTAGATAGAGATTACTGATGGCCCTGTCTTTTAAGGCTTCCTGAATATCATTGAAGACTGTCTTTCCTTCTAAAACAAGGACTTCCTTACAAAATTCCTCCATCCGTTCAGCATAAAAATCCTGTCTCGAATCATTTGACATCTTTAGATAAATCCCGATAAAGTCTTCTGAGACAGTCTGTACAACTTCTTTAGCGACTAAAACCTGGAAGGGAGACGAACAAAAAATTATATTCTCCAAATTTAACTCCTCATAACATTCTTACAAACTCTTACTTAGCATCTTGCTTTTGTGCAATCATCTCTTGCCACCAATCTTCATGTTCTTGATACCAATGGATAACTTCTTTTAAGCCTTTATCAAAATCCACGTAGAGAGGTGTAAAACCTAATTCAGTATATAACTTACTAGCATCAATTCCATAACGAAGGTCGTGTCCTGGTCTATCTGCTATATACTTGAAATCTTCCTGAGATTTTCCTAACTGCAACAAGATTTTCTGTAAAACTTCAACATTCGTTCGCTCATTATTTACACCAATCAAGTAGGTCTCACCAATAACGCCCTTATCAATAATGGTGTCAATAGCTCGACAATGATCTTTGACATGAATCCAGTCACGAATATTCAGTCCTGCTCCATATAGGACTGCCTGCTGTCCAGTTAAAAGATTGGTGATTTGTCTTGGAATAAATTTCTCAGGATTTTGATAGGGTCCATAATTGTTTGAACAATTGGAAATTGTCGCCCTGACTCCAAAAGAACGAACCCAAGCTTTTACCAATAAATCCGCAGAGGCTTTTGTAGCAGCATAGGGAGAACTTGGATTGTACTGCGTTTTTTCAGTAAATTTATCCTTACTTTCTAATGGAAAGTCCCCATAAACCTCATCTGTCGAAATATGGTGGAAGCGGATATCATACTTCCTAGCTAACTCTAAAAGATTGTGCGTCCCGACGATATTACTTTTCACAAAAACAGATGTATCATGCAAAGACTTATCATTAAAAGATTCCGCAGCAAAATGAACAATCAAATCAACTCCTTCATCGATATGGTTGCTTAATTCCAACTCATTTGCGATATCCAGTTTATAAAACGATACCCTATCATCCAATAAATCTTCGATTGTTTTCATCGAAGAGGCGTAAGTCAGATTATCCAAAATCGTAATTTGAATATCCTTATAAGTCTCTTTTAGGTATCGAACAAAATTTGAACCAATGAAACCAGCTCCACCAGTCACAACGATATTTTTATATTTCATCTATTTTACCTTTAACACATTTTACTCAAAGCCAGTACGGTCAACACTTACAACTTCCCAGTCTCTTGTATCCGCAATTTGTTTCCCATTTTGTTCAAGTAAAGTATTAAAATCAGGAACAAACACTTTTACAAAAGGCTTTGTCAGTCTTAAAATATAGCCTACCCAGTAACAATAAGTTGAATTGGGACAAATGAAATACTTGTTACAGCTATACAGTTGTAAAAAGTTATCTTGAATATCCTGCTCCTCAACTATAATCGGATTTTCAAAATGGTACTGAGAATGTAGAAAGGGTACCAATTCTTCACGACACCAGGAAACATCATCTGAAGTAATTCGGATAGTTAAATGTTGAAAATCAGCCCCTTCAATGTCTGCTATCTTGTCTAAACAATAACAGATATACAACTGTGAGTTATAACCGTAATTTTTTCTATTTCGTTCATTTAGAAAATCCGTTCTTCTGATAGCAATTGTCACATTTTTCTCTTCAAATTGAGCGGAAGCAGCTACTACTGGTTCAATCAAATACTCTCTACAAAAAGAGTCCAATTCTTCTGAAGAATAGTCAACACCTGCCTCTTGAAAATAACCAAAATCTTCTAATTCGATACCATTTGCTTTTGAAAATAAGACAGCGGTTTTTGGAAAAAAGGTTTGGGCAAACTGAAAATATCCTGTTCGTAAGACATAACTTTCCTCATAGCCCATCATCCGATCTCTATGCGCTTGTAGTAGAAGATAGAGCAAATTTCCTAGTTGAAAACCTCTATTATTTTCATAAATTTTCAAGATTAAAATCTCCTTCTTGCTTTTTAAAGTATCGTCCTAAAGTAGAATTGTCAGGATTTTTTAATAAATTCTTTATTTGTCTACCTGTCAAAATTTCAGACTTATCAATACCCAGCTTCACTCCGTCAATTCTATTTAAATTCGCCATCAGATGACTGACTAAATCATTTATTGCCGTCACTTGATAGCACATTTCATCAGGATAAATATCAGAAATTGGCTCTAAATCCCTCAACAGTTCATCAGGCAGAGGCTCTACTAGAGACCACAGCTGATCATTTACTTTTTGATAATATTTTTCTAACTCAGGCTTGTCCAAAATAATATCATGTGAAATATAAGTCCATTGTCTAGAAAGTAAATCATTGATAAAGCCCTTTTTCAGTGTCTTTCCATATAAGGTGTCCATAATATAAATAGTGTTCTTATTTTGATGAGCCTCAATCACGCCATTATATATCTTTTGATGAATAGCGCTATATCTGGAATCACTATCAAATACAGACTTCGTAGATACTAAAATCATATGAGCTGTCTGAATCTTTTTTAGGACATTTACTAATTTCTCTATTTCCGCATCATCGTTTTTCAAACTTAAATTGGTTAATAATTTTTCTGATGACGGAGCAGTACAAATAACCACATCATAAAAATCTTTCAAAGCTTCTTCAATATTATTTCTATTGAAACAACTTAAATCAATATCAGATTGCTTCCTTAATGTATCAAATAAAACTTTCCCAACTGCACCCGTTGAGCCAATTAAGGCCACTTTCTTCTTGCTTGATTCAATTATTTCAAGAACTTCTTTGAAAGATTTAGCAGCTTGGTCTTTTTCAGAAATGATTGGTTTTGAAAGAGAATCCCACGACAAATGAGCGTCTTTGTCTAATGGTGTAATACCTAAATAGTTTTTATGTGGATCATAATAGTCAGCAACCAGGTAATTCAATATCCCATTGTTAACTAACGACTGTGCACCATTAGCAACTCCGCCAGGGACAAAAACAGCCCTACCAGGTTTGACATCTATCACATCTACAGATTTGTAAGTTGGAGAATCTATCCGCAAATCGATAAAAATCATTTTGAAAGTCCCATAGGCTACTGTCATCAATTTTTCATAGCCCTGACAATGCATCCCTCTAATAACTCCCTGCTTTGAGACAGACACATTATTTTGAAGTTTATGGTGAAAGAATGATTCTGGCACTCCATTTGCAAGCAAATCTTTCTTTCGCCAATTCTCTAAAAAATAGCCACGCTCATCATGATGAAGAGGACTTTCAAACACCAACAAACCTTGAATCTGTACTGAAATAGTTCTATCTATATCCATCTTTTCCCCTCTATATTGTAATGCATCCACACTAAAGCTATTTTCATTATGTTTCTTAAATTATACCACTATATGAGTTCTCTAGCCAGATGAAGGTCATTCTTTTTAACCGCCAATATCTATAACTACACATTTTTATTAGTAAAAAGAAAAACCCTAAAAATCAGACTAATTGTCTAACTTTTAGAGTTAAATCGTTTATTATTTTATAATTCGTCTATTGAAATTCCTTGACATCTCCATCATAAGTCGCCCAGTCTTGACTGAAAAAGCGCTCATTCAGATGGTAAGTCGGAGCTGGGGTGGGATTGGATAGGAAGGGATCAACGGCCTTATCAAATGCCAACCAACCTAACCAACCAAGGTGAATGGTATCCTTCATAAAGAAAGCTTCCCCACCGTCATTAGAAAAATCTGCTATATTGGTAAACCCTTGACTTTCTAACTGGTAGCGAATCTTCTGCACCGTTTGTTGGTACATATCTTCTCGTAAACCAGCATAGTCCATCCATTTTTTATTAACAGGTGGAATGATAAAAATCGGGTTTACCTTGGATTTAGAAAACTGTGTCAACACTAACTGCAAGTCATTATATTCTGGCGACTTGAGATAGGTAAAGCTTTTCTGAGAATCCTTTAATTTCTTCAAATCCTTCTTAATCTGCGTATTATAGAAATAATTTTCCATTCCCAGATCATTATTGGAAGTATTCTTTTCTGCATCTGCTTTAACAACATCTTCTATGGCTTGATAAGAAAACTGGTCTGGCAAGGTCTTTAAATACTTAACTACATGCTTATCATAATTGACATAACCTCTAACTGAAAACTGACCAAAAAAGGAAGCTTGACGTTCATTAAACCGAGCCAATAATTCAATCATTTCATTGTCTGCAGACGACAATTCTTCTTTACTTGCCAACTTCTGAACCAAGTCCTTCATAGCTACGTTTGGGAACTGCTGCAGTAAGCGAGTCGCTGCATATTGACTAGCCTGATCTCCAGATTGATGTTCCAGAAAACTGGTCAACTGGTCTCCATTAAAATACTGCTGAAAGGCTGCTGGCTCATAGCCATTTTTACTAAACCACTGGGGCGAGATAACATATACAACTTGTTTATTCTCCAGTTGTGGCAACATCTGTTGCATCCCAAAATACTGATTGAGCGAGGCAGCTCCCCTCTGTCCTAAAAGATAAGGACGGTAGGAGCGATTGTATTTCTCAGCCAATACCGCAGGATGGGCACCGTCAAAACGAAGCCATTCACTGGAGCCAAAGAAGGGAACAAAACGCATATTTGGATCAGATAGTGCTCTGACCTTTTGACTTCGCTCCTTAAAACTATCGATAGTAGTAGCCACCGCCGAACGCTTTTCAGCCCCCAGATCATGGCTCATCTCAGCAGGATAGAAAAAGATAAGCAGAAAAACCAACAAACCAGCTATCAAGACCGGTCCGAAGATCATCCATAAGCGTTTAAGCATTTTGTAGCTCCACAATACCAGCTATGATTTTATTGGCTGTATTCCAGTCGTCGCGACCAAACTCTGTTACAGGGACACGAATGTCAAAACGGTTTTCAATCTCCACAATCAATTCAACCGTTCCCATACTATCTAAAACACCTGCATCAAAAAGATCTTCATCCATCATGTCAGAAACATCTTCCATAAACAACTCATCAATAATTTCGATAACTTCTGATTTGATATCCATATTTTATTTCCTTTATTTTTTAAACCATAAATCATTCAAAAATCCAGAAAAGATTAAGAATGACAGCATGACGACATGGAAAGTGACAACCATGCCAAGCAACTGAATCCAGCGATTCTCAGGTAGAGCAG
This sequence comes from Streptococcus mitis, assembly GCF_000960025.1. Taxonomy (GTDB): domain Bacteria; phylum Bacillota; class Bacilli; order Lactobacillales; family Streptococcaceae; genus Streptococcus; species Streptococcus mitis_DH. Next base: position 523,263 of record NZ_JYGQ01000004.1, read on the forward strand.
GCTTCCCTGCTTTTTTCCGTTCCTTATTGAGCGTTTTTTTCTTACGAATCCAAGCATCATTAATGACCAATCCTAATCCATGAAAGAGTCCATAGGCGATATAGTACCAAGTCACGCCATGCCAAAATCCCATAATCAGCATATTTACAATGTAGGCCACACTTGAGGTTACATTACGGTTTTTAAAGACCTTCTTTCTAGTCAACACCATGACCATTCGCATAAAGACAAAGTCACGGAACCAGAAGGACAGACTCATATGCCAACGATTCCAAAATTCCTTTAAATCCCTTGATAAAAAGGGCTTATTAAAGTTGATAGGGCTACGAATTCCCATCAAATTTGAAATGGCTAAGGCAAACATAGAATAGCCTGCAAAGTCAAAGAAAAGCTCTAGGCCAAAGATATACATGACTGCCAAGGCATAGTGGTTAAAGAAGCCACCTGACTGCAGGGCTAGATTCTTCAGAGGAGGGAGTAAGGTCTCTCCTAAAATATGAGCTAGGATAAACTTGTACAAAAATCCCCACATGATATAGCGAACGGATGCATCCAGCATATCCATCAACTCATCCCTCTCAGGAATGGTCTGATAATTTTCATTAAAACGCTTAAAGCGATCGATTGGACCACTTGAAAAAGTCGGCATGAAGAGAAGGAAACGGAGGAATTCCCAGAGGGTAAAATCCTTAATCACTCCATCTCTCAGCTCGATGATAATCCCAACGGAACGAAAGGTCAGGTAAGAAATTCCCAAAAATCCAAGCAAAGACTGCGTTCCATTGATAGCTGGCTGCACCTTGACAAAGATAATCGGAAGGAGGGACAGAAAACTAACTAGGTAGAAGACCCACTTGCTATCCTTACTTTTTCGATAATGCTTGTAGAAGAGTACGAGCAATATTTCCCAGCAAAGGTAAATACTCAAGGCAGCCAATTGATTGGTCTTCCCACCCACCAACATGGTGACGATAAAGAAGAGGCTAACCAGCACTTCATACCAGGCAAAGCGTTTCTTGAAAAAGAGGCCGATAAAGATGGGCAAGGTCGCAGCAATCACATAGACAAAATACTGAGGATTGCCGTATGGCTCTAAATGAGGAAGCTGTTGAAAGAACTCCATCATCTCTTATTCACCTCGTTAATCAATCCTTTGATGTCAATCTTTCCATTTGGAGTCAGTGGCAAACTGTCTCGATAAAGGAATTTAGATGGCATCATGTAGGACATCATGATATCTGTTAAATCTTCCTTGATAGCCTTGGTAATATCAATATCTCGCTCAAACTGCTCACGAACACCGTCCTTCAAGATGACATAAGCCAATAGATTTTGCACCTTGTGGTCTTTATTATAACGTGGCACAGCTACAGCAGACTCGATAAAGCGAGACTTATTGAGGTTTTGAGAGACATCTTCTAGCTCAATGCGGTAACCGTTGAACTTAATCTGGAAGTCCATGCGTCCGCCGTAGAGAAGTAAGCCCTCATCTGTCATGGTTCCCACATCGCCTGTGTGATAGGCTGGCAGACCTTCAAACTCAAAGAAGGCTTCTGCCGTTTTTTCAGGATTGTTCATATAACCTTTTGAAACGGCTGGTCCAGAAACAATGATTTCTCCCTGTTCGCCATTTGGCAATTTATTGCCTTCCTCGTCAATGATAAAGGTTGGAGAATCAGCCTTGGTATAGCCGATTGGTAGGCGTTTGAGAGTCGCCAACATCTCGTCTGTCACAGCAACAGCTGACAAGGCTACTGTCGCTTCTGTTGGACCGTAGGCATTGATAATATGGGCATTCGGGAAACGCTCACGTAGTTTTTGAGCCGTTTTAACCGTCAATTCTTCACCATCAAAGTAGAAATGCGTGATACCAGGCATTTTCTCACTGTTGAAGTCTTCAGACAACATGGCCATATCTGCAAAAGAAGGGGTTGATGTCCAGATAGCAATCGGCAATGAAAAGATGGTCGCAAAGAGTTGCTTAAAGTCCTGAGTAATAGCTGAAGGGAGGGCAAAAAGTGTACCACCCAGTGCCAAGGTCGGTACCCAGTACATGACAGACAAATCAAAAGAATAAGGTGGCTGAGCCAGCATTTGCGGACGACTTGGCGTCGCAAATTCCTTGTCCGTAATCATCCAATTAGTAAAGCTGAGGAGGTTATCATGGGAAATCTGCACTCCTTTAGGCTTACCAGTCGTACCAGAAGTAAAGATAATGTAGTAGTTATCATCGCCCTTGACTGGATGCGTGATCTCATAGCTAGTCCCTTGAGCAAAGGCTTCTTGAACCTGAGCTAGAGTCATCATTGGCGTAGAAACCTGCTCTAATGGAAAGTCTGAGATGGCAATAATCAAACTTGGCTCCGCTACTTCTAAAATAGCTGAAACTCTCTCCAAAGCCGAATGGCTATCAATGGGAATGTAGGCATGGCCTGACTTAGTCAGAGCAACAAAAGTTGCCAACATTTCATACTCTTGGCCACCAAAAACGACCACAGGAGACTTCTTAGGCAAGCCTAGTTGGTCAATGGCTGCAGCCAAACTATCCGAATCAGCCTTCAAATCTCCATAAGTGTGTTCCTGACCCAAAACATTATAAACAGGATAGCTAGGTTGGGTCTGAGCAAAATGCTCAATGGTTTCAATCATATCTGCTATTGGTTTATTTGACACAATAGGAATTCTCCTTCAAGTTAAAATTCATTATAGATAAAGCTTCCTTGACCCTGACCAAGATAGCTAAAGAAGTAAAGCAGCCCTAGAAAGATAAGAAAATATAAGGCTGTCCGACCAAGAAAGAGGTACAATTCTTTTCTCTGTTTCATCAAGAAAAACCATTCATTTCTGTAATTTTTGCTAAATAAGATAGACTCTTACTATAGTATTTTTCTACCATTGTACCACTTTATAGGCTAGTTTTTCAATTGTTTACCGTACATTTTCACTAGATTTCAGCTTATTTTAAGGATTATGTGGTTTTTCTATGTATATTTTAAATAGAGTGAGGCTGAGCAAAAACTCAATTTCAGTAGAAAATGAAGTAAATCTTCCTATAATAAAACACACAATATCAAGTTTTTTCAACACCCGATACTATGCGCTTTTCTAATTTTTCAAGACTTTTTAACTAGTCTCTCACCTAAAATAATCTCGTCTGATATAAATTAAAATAGCTTCTATCATCAGACAAATGGCTGATAGCCAAAAACTGATGCTAATACCAAAATTCTCAGTAATATAGCTCATTAGCAAAACAAATACTGAAAATGCTAGTGTCGAAATCACTTCCAGAACGGAATAGACATTAACCAAGTTATTTTCCTCTACTGTTTCCTGAAGAAATACACTTTCAGGAACTTCTTTTAGCTGCGATAACATACCAACTAAAGCTGAAAATACTAAAAACATCTGTGCATTTGGAAAAAATAGAATAGTCAGTGTCACTATTGCCATGGCTATAAGAGAAAAAGAATACTTTCCCATTTAGCAGCGAGGAACTTTTCAGATAGCCTAAAAGCAATTAAGCCACTAATTATAATACCAATAGAGTATGCTGTATTAGAATATCCCCAGTAACTTTCCGTTTTATTTAATAACTCAGTTACAAAGACAAGTATGATAGACGAAACCCAAATTGTATTTGAGAAAATTTCAAATAAATTTGCTGATACAAAAAGTCTTAATCTAGGATCTCTAGCAACTAACTTCCAACCTTTGAGCAAAACTTCAAGATTAGTTTCTGACTCTAACACCTCCACTTCAGCGTTAGGCAGAAATAACATCAGAAAGCTAGAAATGATATACAATATTAAAATGATAAACGTGGTAGGTAACAGACCAATTGTTGCAAACAAGAGTCCACCCAACCCCCACCCTACCAATTGAACAGCTTCACCAGTCATTGATAAGGCTGAGTTAGCCTTGCCCAAATCAGTCGCATAGCGCGGCACAATAGCATAGGAAACAGGTGCTGCAAAACCATCTAATATGGAAATTGCCACAACAAATAGATAGGTTACCAGAGGCGCTACGGATTGCATTACGGTAAACATTCCTACCAGTATCGCCAATAATATAGTCTTTCCAAATTGGGATAAAGATAAAACCCTATTTAGCGCTATCCTTTTAGTAACTAAAGGAACTAAAAGACTCGCAACAAAAGAGGATATCCCTATTAAAATGGGAACTAGTGATGTGGCAATTACTGATTTTGAAATAATGTATATGTTAGCAATGATTGTTACTCTAAAGAAAATATCTGCTAAATTTGCAAACAATTGAGAGACTAACAATTTGATAAATGAATTAGACATATAGCTCTCCTATCTTAGTTGCCAACTTTAGAATTAACATTTGATTTTTAATATTTTAGCATAAAATAGCAGAAAACAAAAGTGAGATTTTTCACATAAAAAAGCCTGAGATACTTATCTCAAGCTCTATCAACATAATTGTTTTCTAGATTAGAAAAGCGAGAATACAAGCACGGCCAAGGCTGCACCGATAACAGGTCCCACAACAGGAATCCAGGCATAAGACCAGTCTCCGTCTCCCTTGTTTGAAATTGGAAGGATACTGTGCATGATACGAGGTCCAAGGTCACGCGCAGGGTTCAAGGCATAACCTGTTGTCCCACCTAGTGATAGACCGATACCGACAATCAAGGTCCCCACTGCAAAGGTTCCGATTCCTGCTTGAAGGTCATAAAGTCCCAAAGCAAAGATTGTCAATACCAATACAAAGGTGCCAAGGATTTCGCTAATCAAGTTTGATACAGTATCTTTGATGGCTGGTCCAGTACTGAAGGTTGCCAGGATATTTCCTGCATTTTCTTCTGCCTCATAGTGAGGTTTGAATTGCAACCAAACCAAAATCTGACCCAGCATAGCCCCTGCGAACTGGGCTAAGATATAAGGCAAAACAGAAGCCCAAGGCAAGTCACCTTTTAAAGCTACACCAATTGTCACAGCTGGGTTTAAATGAGCTGGACTGAGCTTGCCAGATACAAAGACTGCAACCGCAACTGCAATCCCCCAACCCATAGTAATCACAATCCAACCTGAGCTGTTGCTCTTGGTTTTAGGAAGAACCACACCTGCAACAACACCATTTCCTAGAAGAATCAGGATTAAAGTTCCCAAAAATTCTCCAAATAATTCATTCATCATCTTTCTATCTCCATTAAAAAGAAGGGGCGGGCGACAAGGATTATTGCCCGCCGCCTCTTTTATTTTTTCTTAATTTTTTAATTCTGCTAAATCGTTGTTAGCGAGAGCCGATTCGACATCCGCACGGTAGCCTGCTTTTTCTTCTTCTGACCAATCATAGAATCGTCCCATTTCATCCAAAACTGGCTCAACGATGCTATCCAAGCTATCACGCATAAAGAGCATGTGGTTGGTACGACGAAGAAGGAAGTCAACTGGGCTAAGAGCCAACTCATTGCGCATTGCATAGTGAAGGGACAAGGTGTCTGCCAAGCTGAGTCCTGGTGCTTGTTCCAAACTATGAGCAAGAGCAAAGACCTTCGGTGCATTTGAACCGTAAAGATTTGCTAGGTAATGAGCTTCCTTGCTATCCAAACCACGTGACACTCCAAGTTGCGCAAAGGCTTCGATTTCTGAGTCCACATTTGCTGGGTTCAATTCCCCACCTGAAACAGGGTAAGTCTTAGAATTGATGAGTTTAAAGCTACGGTCAAATTCTGATTTGAGGATGTCAACCACGCGCTCCATAGCTCCTTCAGCCATCTTACGGTAGTCTGTGATTTTACCACCAGCAAGGGTCAAGAGACCATTATCATCTCGGTCCAAGCTAGAACCACGAGAAACTGCAGATGGGTCCAAATGTTTCTCAGAGGTACTGCTTTCAAGCTTGCTGACAGCAGACTCAACATCTTCACGTGTTTTTTCTTTAGAGAGATAAGATTCAACAGTCGCAATCAAGTTGTTAAAGCTTTCATCACTGATGGTTCCGTTATTTCCTCCATTGTAGTCAGAAGCGCTATTGCCTGCGATCAATGGACGAAGACCTGCCCAGCTACTCTCAATGTCAGCAACTGTAATATTCGCTTCTGGGAAGCGGTTGTTGACAATACCAAGTAGGTAATCTACATCTTCTTGAGTTACTTTTGGATGTTCCAAATCACCTGTGTAGTCTGTATCAGTTGTACCAAAGTAGGTCTTGTTTTCACGTGGGAGAACAAAGACCATACGACCGTCACCCAAACCTGTGTCAAAGTAAACTGGCTGTGAAACCTTGATCTTGCTTGAATCCACGACTAGGTGAACTCCCTTAGTTGGACGCATTTGTGAGAATTGGGTTCCCATATTAGACAAATTGCGCACCTTGTCGCTCCAAGGACCTGTTGTGTTAATCACCAGACGGGCCTTTATTTCAAAGACTTGGTCTGTCAAGAGATCACGAGCTACAATACCTGTAATCTTGCCACTTTCGTCAAAGAGGAAGCCTTCTGCCTTCACATGGTTGGCAATGAGGGCACCGTCTTGGTTGGCACGTTTAATATTTTCAATTACGAGACGCGCATCGTTGTTACGGAAGTCAAGGTAAACCCCACCTCCTACCAAACCTTCTTTCTTCAAGTTTGGCTGGCGTTCCAAAACTTCTTCCTTGCTCAAGACCTTGTTAGCAGCTGGGGTGTTGTTAACTCCTGCCAAGAGGTCGTACAAGTCCATAGCTACTTTCAGACGGAAGAGGCTAAAGGTCGCTCCATCTTCATCGTAAACTGGCAAGAGCATTGGATCTGGTTTTGGAATATGTGGAGCGATTTGTTGAACCACTGCACGTTCTGAAACAGTATCTGAGACTACTTCTACGTCAAATTGTTTGAGGTAGCGAAGACCTCCGTGAACCAATTTAGTTGAACGGCTGGATGTTCCTTCTGCGAAGTCCTGCATTTCAATCAAACCAGTCTCAAGACCGCTAGCTGCCGCCTGCAAGGCTACACCAGCCCCTGTGATTCCTCCACCAATAATCAAGAGGTCTAGGGTACGTTCCTGCATTTTTTTAATTGATAATTCACGTGTTTTCTTTGAAAATTCCATATTTACACACTTTCTAACTAAGTCGCTTTATTCTTCCAGTATTAGTCGTCTACTTCCGCAAAGACTTGAGTCGCTTTTACAGCCTTCTTCCAGCCCTTGTAGAGTTGTTCCTTGCGAGATTCGTTCATAGACGGCTCGAAGAGTTCTCCTGTCTCGTTCAAGAGTTTCAACTCATCCAAGTCCTTCCAGTAACCTACTGACAAACCTGCTAGGAAGGCTGCCCCCAGAGCTGTTGTTTCCAAGTTTTTAGCGCGTGCGATGTCGATTCCCAAGATATCAGCTTGGAACTGCATGAGGAAGTTGTTCATAGCCGCACCACCGTCTACTTTCAAGACCTGGATAGCTGTCTGAGCATCCACTTGCATGGTGTCGATGATGTCACGTACTTGATAAGCAATAGATTGCAAAGTCGCCTTGATAAAGTCTTCTTTAGTTGTTCCACGAGTTAAGCCAAAGACAGAACCTCGAGCGTTTTGGTTCCAGTATGGAGCACCTAGACCTGTAAAGGCTGGAACGACATAAACTTCATCATTATTGTGAGAATCACGAGCGTATTTTTCAGATTCTGGTGAATTTTCAACCATGCGAAGACCGTCACGAAGCCATTGAATGGCACTTCCTGCGATGAAGATAGAACCTTCCAAGGCATAGTAAACCTTGCCATTGATTCCGTAACCAATCGTTGTCAAGAGGTTATTTTCAGACAACTGCATCTCTTCACCAGTATTCATGATGATGAAAGAACCTGTTCCATAAGTATTTTTAACCATACCAGGTTCAAAGGCCAACTGCCCAAAGAGGGCTGCTTGTTGGTCCCCAGCCATACCTGAGATTGGCACTTCTCCACCGTAGAAATGGAATGGCGCTGTCTTACCGTATATCTCAGAGTTAGAACGAACCTCAGGCAACATTGCTTTAGGAATGTTAAGGATTTCCAAAATCTCATCATCCCATTTGAGTTCTTTAATATTGTAGAGCATAGTACGAGCTGCATTTGAGTAGTCCGTCACGTGAGCCGCACCGTCAGTCAACTTCCAAACTAACCAAGTATCGATGGTACCAAAGAGCAATTCCCCTTTTTCTGCTCGCTCTTGAGCACCTTCTACATGATCCAAAATCCAACGAACCTTGGTAGCAGAGAAGTAAGCATCGATGATCAAACCAGTCTTTTCATGGAATTTTTCCACATAACCTTGGCTTTTTAGTTGCTCAGCCAAAGGTGCTGTCTGGCGTGACTGCCAAACAATAGCATTGTAGATAGGGAGCCCTGTTTTCTTATCCCAGACGACAGTTGTTTCACGTTGGTTGGTAATCCCAATTGCTTCGATTTGATTTGGCTTGACACCACTTTCGATGAAAGCACCAGCAATAACTGACTGAACAGAGTTCCAAATTTCATTGGCATTGTGCTCTACCCAACCTGCCTGAGGGAAAATCTGGGTAAACTCTTTTTGACTCGAGCTAACTTTTTCTCCTTTTTTGTTGAAAATGATAGCACGAGAACTTGTAGTTCCCTGGTCAATGGCCATAATGTATTTTTCTTGTGACATGTGCTGTCCTCCTGATAATGATCTTGAGGATGTTTCCTCTTTACAGTAACTAGTATACAAAATAAAGCGCTTTCTTGTTCATCAACTTTTTTTAATTTTTTAAAAAATGTGAGGAGATTGTGTGAATTTCACAAAAAAGACCTGGAACAACCAAGCCTTTTAAGTGAATAATAACTGACGAATAGCCGCCAAATCTTCCATATCCAAGTCGTTTTTTAAATAATAAACTGGGGTCTGTTCCTTCTTATGAATCGGGTTATTGGTAACCAGCAAATCATAATGCCGAGTACAATCATAGGCTTCAATGGTAATAAAACGATTGTATTCCAAATACCGTTTCAAAATGGCTGCCATCCTTGAAAAGACAAGAAAACCAGATGTCAAATCCAGACCAATCCGCATATGCTGGCCACCGTTTTCAGCCATATATTCGATTAACTGGAGCCATTCCCAGAGAATTTTCTTATCCAAATCCGTCCCCTGCTGAAAGGCAGGCAAGGCATGAAAAATCTCCTCTGCCGTTCCCCTAAAATCATGTTCCATCAAAAAATAAGGATGACGATTCTCCAACTGGTACTTGTAGAGGTCCTGTAAAATATAGCCCTTATAGAGATAGACTTGAGCACAAAGTTGACTGAGTTCATAGGTGACATGGTCCTCTGTATAGTCCCCCAATAGTTCCTCCTTCTTCATTTCTTGAATCAATTGTGTCAGTAAATCTGCCAACTGCCCTCCAAAACCAAGGATATACTCCATAGTATGAAGAGGAAGAATGCGATGAGATAGGAGGAAAGAGAAGAAAATCATCATCTCCCCATCCTCAGCTCCTAGAGGAAGGTGTTGCCCAGCAAAAAAGGAAGGAGCCTTTCTCAGCAAACGAAGGTAGAAAATATTGTCAAAATACCCTCGCATTTTCTCTTCTATGACTTGAAACTGACAGGCATTGACCCGAAGACGTTGCTGACTGATGTGACTCCACAAAACCAAGTCCAATTTCTGCCCCGAAGACAAACTTGCACCGCAGATCTCTTCTAAAGTGGCAATCTCCTGTTTTCTCTCTGGTTTCTGCATATGGCCTTCCCATTCCTGACTCGACCAGACCTTACGAAAAAGACAGAAATAGAAATAGCGAATCTGATGCTCTGGACCTCGCCAACGTCCATTCTGGATGGATAAATCAAATTCTGACAAAATCTGATTTAAACTAGCTAAGTGGCGACCAAGCGTAGCCTCACTAATCATCAATTCTTGAGCCAGCTGATGGGCTAAAAACTGTTGGTGGTAGAGAAGATAGATCAAAATCTGGTATTTAACAGCATTCTCCAAAAACAAGCTCCGAATATCTCTCCCCTTGGTAGCTGCACCGATTGACAGACGCAGATTTTCATCTTCTAAGGAGATAGTCAGCTCTAAGCCACTGTCCAAAGCCTTGTCATTGAGCAGGGTGACATATTTGGTTAGAGTTGCTTTTGAAAATCCTGTTTCCTCCATTACAGCCTTGACGGTCGTCTGAGACTCTTGTAATAGAAAGGAAAGGATTGAAAATTGGCCAGATTCAGCCTTTTCCATCAAATCTCCTAAATACATTTGTTACCCCTTTCATTTTCTACCTTAAGCATAGCATAAATCTTACAAATGCTGAAATAATCTGTTTCTCTTTTTATTTTCATGCTGATTTCCTGGTCCATTATCCTAAAAATCAGCAAACACACGGCTCCCCCTTTGGGCATTTTTATGCTAAAATAGTAGCTATGGATAAAATTATTAAAACAATATCAGAAAGCGGAGCCTTTCGTGCTTTTGTCCTTGATAGCACAGAAACCGTCCGCACTGCTCAAGAAAAACACCAAACCCAAGCTAGCTCAACTGTAGCGCTTGGTCGAACTCTTATCGCTAGCCAGATTCTCGCAGCCAATGAAAAAGGAAATACCAAACTAACAGTGAAGGTACTGGGATCTAGCTCTCTAGGAGCCATTATCACCGTTGCTGATACCAAGGGGAACGTCAAAGGCTACGTTCAAAATCCTGGTGTTGACATCAAAAAGACTGCAACTGGTGAAGTCCTAGTTGGACCTTTTGTTGGAAATGGTCAATTCCTCGTTATCACAGACTACGGTACTGGAAATCCTTACAACTCTATGACTCCCCTTATCTCTGGGGAAATCGGTGAAGACCTGGCCTTTTACCTGACCGAAAGCCAACAAACCCCTTCAGCAGTCGGCCTCAATGTCCTTTTGGACGAGGAAGACAAGGTCAAGGTTGCAGGTGGTTTCCTAGTCCAAGTCTTGCCAGGAGCCAAGGAAGAAGAGATTGCTCGCTTTGAAAAACGCATCCAAGAAATGCCAGCTATCTCAACCCTTCTCGAAAGCGAAGACCATATCGAAGCCCTCCTCAAGGCAATCTACGGTGACGAGGCCTACAAGCGTCTTTCTGAAGAAGAAATCCGTTTCCAATGTGACTGTAGCCATGAACGCTTTATGAACGCTCTTGCTAGCCTTCCAAGCTCAGACTTACAGGAAATGAAAGAGGAAGACCACGGAGCAGAAATCACTTGTCAATTCTGCCAAACTACCTATAACTTTGATGAAAACGACCTGGAGGAACTCATTCGTGACAAATCTTAATACACCTTTTATGATTGGCAATGTTGAGATTCCCAATCGTACCGTTTTAGCACCCATGGCTGGCGTGACCAACTCAGCCTTTCGTACTATTGCAAAAGAGCTCGGAGCTGGACTCGTTGTAATGGAAATGGTCTCTGACAAGGGAATCCAATACAACAACGAAAAAACCCTGCACATGCTTCATATTGACGAAGGCGAAAACCCTGTCTCTATCCAACTCTTTGGTAGTGATGAAGACAGCCTAGCACGCGCAGCAGAATTCATCCAAGAAAACACCAAAACCGATATCGTGGATATCAACATGGGCTGCCCAGTTAATAAAATCGTGAAGAACGAAGCTGGCGCTATGTGGCTCAAGGATCCAGACAAGATCTACTCTATCATCAACAAGGTCCAGTCTGTCCTTGATATTCCACTTACTGTCAAGATGCGTACCGGCTGGGCTGACCCATCTCTCGCAGTAGAAAATGCCCTCGCTGCTGAAGCTGCAGGTGTTTCTGCCCTCGCCATGCATGGCCGTACCCGTGAACAAATGTATACAGGTCATGCAGACCTTGAGACCTTGCACAACGTAGCTCAAGCTCTGACCAAGATTCCATTTATCGCCAACGGTGACATCCGTACAGTCCAAGAAGCCAAACAACGCATCGAAGAAGTCGGTGCTGATGCAGTCATGATTGGCCGCGCTGCTATGGGAAATCCTTACCTCTTCAACCAAATCAACCATTACTTTGAAACAGGAGAAATCCTCCCTGATTTGACCTTTGAAGACAAGATGAAAATCGCCTACGAACATTTGAAACGCTTGATTAACCTCAAAGGAGAAAACGTAGCAGTTCGTGAATTCCGTGGCCTCGCTCCTCACTACCTCCGTGGAACATCTGGCGCAGCCAAACTCCGTGGAGCTATTTCACAAGCTAGCACTCTGGCAGAGATTGAGGCTCTCTTGCAGTTGGATAAGGCTTAAAATGGTTCATACTGCTCTACTGGTTATCGATATGCAAAAAGCATTTGATAACCCTATCTGGGGAGAACGAAACAACCCTCAAGCTGAACAACAAGCACTGAGGGTACTGGCATACTTTCGTAAGCACGCTCTTCCAGTCTTACATGTTCAACACATATCTGACAATCCCCAGTCGCAATTTCATAACAAACAAAATCAGGTGTTTAAAAGTGGATTTGAACCAGTTACTGCAGAACCTATCTTTCAAAAAACGGTTAATAGCACCTTTATTGGAACAAATCTTGAAACATATTTACGAAAAAATCAGATTTGTAATTTAGTCGTTGTTGGTTTGACCCTGCCTCATTGTGTATCTACTACGACACGAATGGCAGCAAATCTTGGTTTTGAAGTCACTTTACTAGCAGATGCTACTGCCAGTTTTACACTATCTAACAAAAACGGTCAGGCCATCTCTCCTGAGACTATCCATGAGATTAATCTCCTTTCTCTACAAGATGAGTTTGCTCAAATTCTTACTACAGAAGAATTTTTAACCAAAGTATAAAATAATCCGTCAACTCTTATTGAGCTGACGGATTTTCTTTGATTGTAAAAATTCAAATACTGAGAGCTATTATTGACTCAAAGCAACACTGGAAACCTTGCCATCCGCTCCTGTTGTAATTTGGATGATTTTTCCTCCACCGATTTTGGCATTATACTTACCATCATCAAGAGTATAAGAATAGCCTTTGATAGAGTAATTTTCTTTCTTTCCATCAGCAGATTCTACTGTGAATTGGCCTCCTGATGAAACTGTGATTGTTTCGCCATTAGCTCCCTTCCAATTGCCCGCTGCAGCTGAGAAATCACCATCTACCATGGTTAAAACACCCTTGTAGCGTTTATTTTGCTCTGCTTGCTTGTCTTGAAGTTTGCGGTCAGTTGTAGGATCATAGCTTGATTGGTTAGACTGAGCTTGAGGAGCTTGTTGAGTTGAAGGAGTCTGAGCAGGAGTTTGTTGACTAGCCGCCTGTTGATTAGCCACTTCTTGACCTTGTCTTTGTTCTGGTGCCGCTTGTGATGGCGTTGCAGTTGCTGAAGATTGATCAGTAGACGCCTTGGCCTTTTCAGATGAAGCTGAACTTGAGGACTTCTGAGTCTTGCTTTCTTTGCTAGCAGAAGTTGCTTTAGAGCTTGATGATTGGCTTGTCTTAGCAGAACTGCTTGCTTGAGTTGTTTCCTTTTTATTTCCACAAGCTCCTAATAATAGGGTAGAAGCCAATACAGTTGCTGCCATCAATTTGATATAGGTTTTCTTTTTCATTTTTCTACTCCTTTGTAATGTTTTAGAAATATAATGAAATCTTTTTGTAATATTATTGTAACATTTAGATTTAAATATTTCAACAATTTATCTAAACTATTTTAAAAATCTTAAATACTTTAGATACATTTACTCCTCCTACTCTTCTATTCGTAATAAAACAGAAAAACAGGAGCTTTTCCTGTTAAAAATTCGAATTTGTTTTGTGTAATCGCTTGTAACTTTAAGTACAAAGGAATATAATAACATTGAAATAGAATATAGGAGGTGCACTCTTATGCTAAATAAGCATTATAAGTATCTTCCTTGGTTGATTTTGGGAGCAATTGGCTCTTATCAATCAGCCGCTTACTATGCGCGAACTGCATTTGATGTGTTTTATCTGACTACAATCTTTTTGATTGTTTATATCGCTTTGTTATTTTTACATGAGAACTATCTCAAGTATCGATACAAGGACTTCTTTACTCACCTGTTGAGTAATTCTAAGAAAGATAGCCATCCCTAAAAACAGTCGCAACAGCAAAACCATTTCATGATGGTACATAAAGAGGTCGGGAACTTTGTCCCGACCTCGTTTTTTATTTCAGTCGATAGGTTTTTCTTGGTTTCTTTTTAGGTACTCGTTTGAGCCCGACCTCTTCTACGTACTCGCCATATTTTACGAGAAAGTTATTGCTGACGATTGGACGACCGGGGTTGATGAGATTGACCAGTTCAGTCCCTTCGTAGACAGTGAACTCCTCCTCTAGCAGATAGAGGAAGGTTGGGTTCCAGTCTAGACGGCCTTGGATTCGTTTGATGGATTCTTGGATAATGGCATAATGGTCAAAAGCGAAGGCTTGATCCTCCAACTCTACTCCCTTTGAGAAGCACTTGCCTGTCTGAAAATCGACATCTACAAAAACCACATCCTTGGCATCGTCTCCTGCTTGAACAAGTTCTAATGCACGACTAGGCAAATAAACCAAGTGGGCAATGGTCACTGTCCAGCCCCGTGGGTCACGGCCGGGAGTCGATACGGTCATCAATTGCTCGATTTTTTCCAAAGGAAGATCGAGATTGACTTCTTCTCTCACCTCACGCTGACAGGCATGCGCAGCATCTTCGCCCTTGTCCATAAATCCTCCAACCAGAGCCAAACAATTTTGATAAGGGTGAGCCTTGCGACGAATTAATAAGAGCTTGATCTTTCCTTCGACAAAGCAGTAGGCTACCATATCCACCGTCACACTTGGTTTTTCGTATTGAGGGAGTTCCTGCTTGTAGTACCAGTCTAAAAACTCTTCCTGACTTGCATGAACTTCAAAAAATTCTTTTTCCGTCATCCCTGCTGGAATCATCGTGTCCGCCATTTTATGCCTCCTTACGAACTGCCTTGGTCCATTGGTACCAACCTACTAGACTATTGAGTGTGTAAACCCAGTACATCCCTTGGATATGGATATTTTCACCCCACCAGAGGTAGATACTAAAAAGATTGGTTGCAATCCAGAAAATCCATTGCTCACGGTAGAGACGTGTCATCAAGAGCTGACCTACACCATTAGTCGCATCGGTAACACTATCACGGAAAGGGCGAGCACTATGGATACTTTGGTAAGCTAAGCCCATACCAATCCAGATGATAGCAGTCAAGACCAAGTACTTGAGCCAGTCAAAAATAGATAATTTCTTAGCTTCAAAATGAGATTCTTCTGCTTTTCCTTGGTCATTAATACGGTTGGACAGCCAAGCATAGAGGCCAATCGGCTGCATGACAAAGAAGTAAACGGTCGTCAAGACTTCGCCATAAAAAGTCGCATTCATGGCCAAAATCAAATAGATAGCAGAGTTAATGGCCCCAAAGAGATAATTGCTTGCACGCCCTTCTGCTACCAAGATAACACAGACAATCCCAGTCCAAGATGCAAACAAGCTCATCCAGTCATGACTTTCTGTATTTTGCGTGAATTCCAAGATCAAGGGAACACTTGACAGGACGATGAGATACAACCACTGGAAGAGGCTACGGCCGACAAAGAGATCTTTCCAGAGCAGGTTCATGATTCCTGCAAAACCGATCTTGCGGGCTTCTGCATGGACATTTTTAAAGTTTTCGATAAATTGTGTGATTTTTTCAGTTAGTTTTTTCATAATTGTCTCCTAATCTGTTTGGTAAATGGCATCAATAGCCACTTTTGCTGCTTCATAATTTCCTAGATAATCCTCAGCTAGATAAACTAGTGGAATGTTTGCTAAGTAGCGCTCCCTCATCTGGTCCAAATGCTGGGAAAAACTATGGCGAATATGGTCTTCTGCCATAGTCATATCTCTAAATCCGTCATTGACATAGGAGCCGACAGGCTGCACAAAGAGAATCAAGTCCCATTTTTCCTTAGCTAAGATTGAGGCAAAGAGATTATCAAAAGTCTCTCCTGATAAATCCCCTTGGTCCTCAGTCTCCATGTAATAATCATAGTAGCCCTTGGTTACTAAGGAGTTGGTATCGGCTATCACTAGACCTCGATTGGCATTGCTATCGATTAACTTAGAGGTCTGGTCATACTGCCCTAAAAGGAGATAGTAGTAATCCTTTGGAGTCAATTCATCGTCGCGGACATTGTTTTTGATCTGGTACTCACGTGCGTATTCCAAACTAACTGGTGCATCGTAATACCTAGCCAAATCCTTGGCCAGAGTGGTCTTCCCATTGCTAGCACTTCCCATAATCAACACTTTCTTTGTAAACTGACGACGGAAAGGTTGAGCGATATATTTCCAATACTTGCTTGGATTTTCTCGAATCATAGTAGCTGAGATACCAAACTTTCTTTCTTGCAAGACAGTCTCAAAGCCACGATTTGATAATTCTTGCTGGTAGTCTGCCTCTCCCACAAAGAAGATTAGTTCTTGCTGGGTTTCATCATAGAAAATATCCTCTAACATTTGCTCCAACCACTCCTGCCAGCCCATAGGGTAACGAGGAAGATTGGTTTCATCTAACTTACAAACCAAGGTCAACTCGTCATCACCAAAGGCCTCTCGGATATAGCGAAATCTTTTTTGAAGCGTTAAGCCTACCTGCTCCCCTCTATCTCCCTCATAGCCTGAAACGACAACCCAGACCCGGTCACACTGTCGCTTCGCTCGCTGGATCAGATCGATATGACCTTGATGAAGCGGAGCAAAGGTTCCAAATACCACTGCTGTTTTCTTTTTCATAAACCTATTGCCTTTTTATATTTTTTGATATTTTCATTATCTATGTTTTTATTATAAACTATATTTTTGTTTTGTCAATAGTTTTTTATCATTTTTTATAAAAACGTTGCGAAAAAAGAATCAAGATTACTCCTGATTCTCCATTTTTATGCAATATCAAATTTTAACTGGCCTGCTTTAACACCAATTTTAAGTGTGCTGCCTGCCTCTAATTCTCCCTTGAGAAGAAGTTCTGCCAACTTGTCTTCCACTTCTGTTTGCAGGGTTCTGCGAAGTGGACGAGCTCCCATCTCTGGGTCATATCCTTGATTTGCCAACAATTTCAGTGCGGAAGCTTGTAATTTCAAGTCAATGCCTTTTTCAGCCAAACTTGCCACTAAAGGTTTGACCATAATCTTCACCACTTCCTGCATATGGTCGCTAGATAAGCTATGGAAGACCACCTTTTCATCAATACGGTTGATAAACTCCGGCCTATAAGCTTTTTTCAGCTCTTCAAACATGCGTTTCTCCATATTCTCCTGGTCAAAACGAATGTCCTTGGCCCCAAAACCAACAGTCTTGTCATCACGAAGGGCTGTCGCACCAAGGTTTGAAGTCATGATGATAATGGTATTTGAAAAATCAACCTTGCGACCCTTGCTATCGGTCAAGACACCATCATCCAAGACTTGCAAGAGGACATTAAAGATGTCTGGGTGTGCTTTTTCTACCTCGTCAAAAAGTAAAACGGAATAGGGTTTGTTGCGAACTTTCTCGGTCAACTCCCCACCTTCTTCATAACCTACATAGCCCGGAGGAGCTCCATTGAGACGGCTGGCAGCGAATTTCTCCATATACTCACTCATATCAAAACGGATAAGGGCTGATTCGTCATCAAAGAGAACTTCTGCTAGAGCCTTAGCCAATTCGGTCTTACCGACACCTGTAGGCCCTAAGAACATAAAGGAACCAATCGGACGCTTATGACTGCGAATCCCTGACTGATTGCGGCGAATGGCACGGCTAATGCTTGAAACTGCTTGATCTTGACCGATGACACGTTTGTGCAGTTCAGCTTCCAAGTTTAGGTATTTCTTAGCATCCGTTTGAGTCAGTTTTTGAACTGGAATACCTGATAAGCGACTCAAGGTGGTCAAAATATCAGACTCTGTCACCAAGTCTTTATAGACAGGCACTTCCTCTTCTTTTGCGATTAACTGAGCTGCCTGTTTCCACTTACCATCCATCAAGGCCTTGTCAGCTGGACTCAAACCTGAATCGTCTGCTTTTACATGCTTAACCTTATTTTGCACTGTTGCTGCTGCTTCATCTAAGAGGTCGATAGCAGAGTCTGGCAAGTGACGACTAGTCAAGTAACGATGCGCCATCTTGACAGCTGTTTCGACCGCTTCATCTGTGATTTGCACACGGTGATGTTTCTCATAAGTCGCCTTCAAGCCTTGCAAAATGGCCATACTGTCGGCCACACTTGGCTCTTCAATCGTCACTTTGGCGAAACGACGAGAAAGGGCCGCATCTTTTTCGATGTGTTTTTGATATTCTTCCTGAGTGGTCGCACCAACTGTTCTCAAGGTGCCACGCGCCAAGGCTGGCTTCAAGATATTGGCCGCATCCAGAGTTGAGTCAATTCCACTACCAGAACCCATGATAGTATGAAGTTCGTCGATAAAGAGAATCACTTGGCCATCTTCTTCAATATCCTTAATGATATTATTCATGCGTTCTTCGAAGTCACCACGGAAGCGTGTCCCTGCAACAACATTCATCAAATCAAGCTCTAACACGCGCATCTTAGCCATTTCCGCAGGCACATCACCACTGGCAATACGCTGAGCAAGACCAAGCGCCAGAGCTGTTTTCCCGACACCAGCATCCCCAACCAAGACAGGATTGTTCTTAGTCTTCCGGCTCAATATTTGAATCATACGCGAGATTTCCTTGTCCCGACCGATGACTGGTTCTAACTTGCCAGAACGCGCTTGCTCTGTCAAATCATGCGTATAGTCCTCGAGACCTCCGCTCGGAGTCTGGGGCATGCCCATCATATTGGCCATAGAATTTTGCTTGTCAGCTACTGTACGATGGCGTTGGCGTAGAGCCTTGAGGTCTTCACGAGTCCAGCCTGCACGTTCTTCTAGATTTCGACGTAGGGCAGCAATCTTGACCTGATCTTTCTTGTCTTCATAAGAAAAACCAGCCCTTTCCAAGATACGAGTCGCCAAGGCATTGCCATCATGCAAAATCGCATAAAGGAGGTGCTCTGTCCCTAGCACCTTAGCATGGACCACTGACGCTACATATTCTGCTTCATCAAAGAGAACCTGCAAACGATGAGAAAACGGCAATTCCGTAAAGGTTTCATCCTGGCTATAGTCCATTTCAGTCAGTTCCAAAGCCACCTCTTCTAAACGGTCCATCTCATATGGATAATCATTTAAAGTTGCCCCTGCCACACTATAACTATGATTGGACATGGCAATCAACAAGTGCCAAGACTCTAGGTAACGAGCTCCAAAATGGCCAGCCACCATGTAGGCACTTTCGATACATTCATTCAATGCTTTTGAATAGTTCATCTTACTTCCCTTTTCTATCTACCTCTTGTATGACCTGTCTTAGCATGTTTGCTCGAACAACTGGAGCTTCTTCTCCTAGAACGCGATCCAAAGCTACTGCTACCAGCAAATTCATCTCTTGCTTGGTCATCAATTCCTGCTCAACCAAAAGCTGTAGAATATCCTCATAAATTTCTTGACTGACCCGCTCACCAATTGAGTAAAGCAGCTCCTTGAGCATTTCATGATGACTAGAAAACTCAATCCGTCCTATACGAATGTAGCCTCCGCCACCACGCTTACTTTCAACCAAGTAGCCTCTACTTTCCGTAAAGCGTGTCTTGATCACATAGTTAATCTGACTGGGAACAACCTGAAAAGTATCTGCCAACTGACTCCGTTGCAACTCCACAATACCAGATTGATCTAAAATCGCCTTGATGTAGGCCTCAATATGATCCGATGTATTTTTAAATCTCATTACAAACCCACCTCTCTCTTTAAACCTTGACTATCTTTGACTATTATACCGAAATTTTCTCATTTTTAAAAGAAAAAGGGCGCTGGTAAAGGATAATCTTCACCAACTCCCTATTTTTCTACTTATCTAAGCCTAATTCTGCCAAGATTTGACGTTTGTAGGCAATCTTTTGGACTTCCTTGTCCTCATCTTCAGACCAATCTAGTTTAATTTCTGAAACAATCTGCCCAGGACGATTTTTCAAGATATAGATGCGATCGCTGAGACTGAGAGCCTCCTCGATACTATGCGTGATGATCAAGGTTGTCAGTTGCAACTGCTTGTGAATCTCAAGGTACCAAGCGTGGAGTTCCATCTTGGTCATCTCATCCAAGGCGCTAAAGGCCTCGTCTAAGAGAAAGAGCTTGTGCCCGAAAAGGTAAGTTCGAAGCAAGGCTACACGCTGGCGCATCCCGCCACTGAGTTCATGAGGGTATTTATCTCTTACAGCTGTCAACTGGAAGGTCGCAAGAATTTCATCTGCGCGAGCAATAGCTTCTGCCTTATCCACCTTTTGAATCAAGAGGGGCAGAATGATATTACCAAGCACCGTCTTGTGCTCCAAGAGTAGATCCTTTTGCAACATATAACTCACGCGCCCCTTGGGATTTTCTTCACCATCAAGTACAATTCTCCCTGACTGGACTTCTAAAATCCCAGCGATTAGGTTAAAGAGGGTGGTCTTTCCAACACCACTTGGACCTAAGATAGAAACCACTTCTCCTGAAGTCACCTGCAGGTCGATGTCCTCTAAAATCCTATCTTGTCCGTAGGCATAACTGACGTGTTCTAGTCTTATTTCTGTCATTATTTCACAAATTCGTTGGTGAAGCCTTTGTCTGTCAAGTCTTCTTTAAGGATACCATTTTCTTTATCCCATTTGTAGAAGGCATTCCAGCGAGCTGCATCAAATTGCCCCCATTTTTCCTTGTCGCTTGCGTATTCTTTTGACAAGTATTTTTGAGATTCGATGACAAAGTCACGTTTTTCCTTGAGTTCAGGTGCATTTTTGATGAGGATATCAGCTGCTTCCTCTGGATGCTCCATAGCATATTGGTAGCCTTTTTTGATAGCTTGGATAACTTTGCGAGCTTCTTCTTTGTTGTCTTTCAAATAGTCATTGTTTGCGATGATAACTGGTGAATAGTAGTCAAACTCTTTAACGTAGTCTTTCAAGTACATGAAATTAGCATCTACACCTTGAGATTTTGCAAGGATACCATCCCAACCGTAGTAGATCCAAGCAGTATCAAAGACCCCATTGGCAATCGGTGTGATTGAGTTTGAGTCGTTATTTGGTACTTTTTCAACCTTCTCAAAGTCTCCACCTTGAGATTCTACCAATGTTTTCAACATAGCAAGTTCAGTTGGGTCATTCCAAGTTCCGTATTTCTTACCAACCAAGTCTTTTGGACTAGCTACATTGTCAGATTTACGAGAGATGATTCCTGATGTATTGTGCTCAACAATAGCTGCAACGGCAGTAATTCCTGCTCCTTTTTCCAATTTTTTAGCCATATAGTCTTGGAAATAGACTGCAAATGGTGCCTTACCGTTAATAACCAAGTCAGAAGAACTTTCTTCTGGTGGCAATTTCAAATCAACATCCACTCCAGCTTCTTTGAAATAACCTTTTTCCTTAGCAACATAAAGCCCTGTGTGGTTGGTATTTGGCGTCCAGTCTAGGATAAAGTCAATCTTCTTGAGTTCTGCTTCCTTATTATCCTTAGAAGCAGTTCCTTGACCACAGGCCACAAGCACAACAGCTACAAGAGCTGTTAAAACAGTTAAAAACACTTTCCATGTTTTCTTCATTTCAATTTCCTCTTTTCTTTTTCAGAAACATTCTTATTCTACGAACGTTTCCATTTAATAACATATTTTTCACTGACATCAACCAGCTTCATACCGAGAAGACTGATAATCGATACCAGAATAATAATAGCAAACATAGTATCATACTGAAACAGTTTCTTGGACTGAATCATGTAGACACCTAGTCCTTCAAAGCCTCCCAACCACTCAGATACTACTGTTGTGATAAAGGCGTAGGAGACACTGACCCTCAGACCAGCATAAAAGTAAGGCAGACTGACAGGGATTTTAAAATGCCACAGGATTTGCCAAGGTTTGGCCCGCATCAAACTAAACAAGGTCAGCATATCCTTGTCACAATGCCTAAAACCGTCCAAAATGCTGACGATGATAGGAAAGGTAGTCGTCAAGATAATCAAGACAATCTTGGGCAAAATCCCATAACCGAGCCACAAAACCAGGATAGGGGCTATGGCAATGGTCGGAATGGTCTGAACAACCACCATCATAGGGTAAATCAGGTCATTGAGCCAAGTCAAACTATCCATAAGCACAGCCATGAGACAGGCAATCAAAACTCCCAGAACCAACCCCAGCAAAGCCACTCTCAAGGTCGCCCAGCTGTGGTGCCAGAGAAATTCTCTATCACGCACAAAAGACTGGAGGATTTCAAGAGGTGTCGGCAGGATAAACTTGGGGAGAAGTTTAAGAAAACCTGCTAACTGCCAGATTGACAAGACTCCTAGAAAGCCCAATAGACTAATGTGTCGTCTCAGTATACTTTTCAAGTTTCTCATCAATACTTAAAATCTCTCCTACATTTATTTTGACATTGGCAAAGACATTATCTGCCTCCTGCCCTGCCACTTCTAGCGCTTCTTTGAGAATGCGCATAAGCTCATCAAATTCCCCTTCCAAGACCGTTTCAAATGGTGTCACCACCATAGTCACTTCTTGAGCTTGCAGGTAATCAATGACCTGATCAATAACAGCAATCCGATCGATCCCCTGTGATAGGGGTAAAACTTGCAAGGCAATGCTTGCTTTCATAACAACCTCCTCTTCTCGTTTTCCTTTGACAACAAGAAAAACCTTTACCATACATGGAAAAGGTGCAGAATAGACTAAGTATCGTTCCCTACGCTGGCATTACCCAGATCAGGTGCGGTCGAAGTTTAACACTTCCTCTCAGACTGTACACAGACTCCCATATATTATATGGACATATGATAGCGCAAAACAAAAAAAATGTCAAGGAAACTGCTTACAGAAAAGAGTAGGAAAATTTTCCTACTCCAATTTTCTATACTCGTTCTCCATCACTATTTACTCTGTAGCCATCCACCGTCGTATTGACGGCTAAGGCGCCCGAAGAGTAAGAGTAATACCACTTACCAGAAACTTGATACCAGCCTGTTTTCATTGCCCCTGAACTATCCAGATAATACCACGAGCCATTCTCCTTTAACCAGCCTGTCTGCATTTCACCAGATGATTTCAAATAATACCAGCTAGAACCATCCTTCAACCAGCCTGTTGATTTAGAGCCATTTGATTTGAAATGATACCAACTACCATTTATTTTCTTCCAACCAACAGTTGAACTGTTATTGGATCCATAGTTAGAGCTATTTCCTGATTGATTCTGATAATTCTGTGAAGAGCTTACTCCCTCTAGCTGGATATAGCGACGACTTCCGTTATAAGCCGTATAACTCAACCACTTGTATCCGTCTTTTTCGAGAATTTGATCATAATGAACATTCTCCCCAGGATAATAGTAATCAATCGCAGTTGCGCTAGCTAGAGGCTGATTTTTGATAGCAGCCTTAGCCTTAAAATAATGTGTTCCTCCTGTTGAAGCTGAGGATTGACTATTTCCAACACTTCCTCCAGCTAAATCTTTAAAATGAATAAAGCCAGTCATGGTATTGGCCTTCACGACGCGCTTATTGTAAGATTCTCTTATTCCATAGTTGTATTCTTCAATCTCAATCTCATCTCCTATTACATTTGACACCCAAGCAACATGACCATAAGTTCCTGCAGTAGACCAAGCAATGGAGCCAATAGCTGGTCTATTATCGACACGATAGCCTTCACGACGAGCACGATAGCCCCATTCATTTGCATTTCCATAAGCCGCCGGAATCTCAAAACCATTGACATTACTCAAACGAAAGGCTGCAAAAGAAGTACACTGACGAGAATACATGCGCCACTTATCAATCTCCTGGCTCCCATTTTTATAATGAGCAGGATAATCATCCCCACGCGCAATCGATCCATTTCCTCCGGAATAGGCATATACACTATTACCCGCTGCTAACATCAATCCTACTACTAAAAAGGGAACAACCTTTTTAGCTGATTTTCTAAAAGAAAATCTTGTCTCTGCTACTTTAAATGGTGAAATTTTCATTCTTCCTCCTTGAAAAATAATATAAATCGAAGATTACCTTCACTTAAACTATTCGGAGAAAAAAAGAAAAAGTGAGAAAATTTCTCACTTTAGTCAAGATAATGAATCAAATTCTTTTCTGTAAGGATATCTGAGTAAGTAAAGGATTCAACGTAAACATTAGCTTGTTTATCTCCTTCAACGTTCCCAAATTCAACGATAAATAGGGATGGATAAACCTCAATTAGCTTACCCAATCTATTTTTTTGGCGCTTACGACCATTCTCCAAAGTCATTTCTACGACTTGTCCCTCATGTGCCTTGATTTCTTCTTTTATTTTTTTCATCTTGGCTACATCTGTAAATGCATCTGACATCTTATGCCTCCCTCTTTGAGATACTTGAAAATTTATTGTATTCTTTTTGGAAAATTAATTCCACCGTTCCACGAGCTCCACTACGGTTTTTCTCTATAATAACTTCTACCTTATTGTTTGGTATGCCTTCCTCTTCTTCACCACCACGCTCATAGTAGTCGTCGCGATAAAGAAAGGCTACGATATCAGCGTCCTGCTCAATAGAACCAGATTCACGAATATCAGACAAGACCGGTCTCTTATCCTGGCGTTGTTCTACACCACGAGAAAGCTGACTTAGAGCGATTACTGGAACCTTCAGTTCCTTAGCTAAAATTTTCAACTGACGTGAAATTTCTGAAACCTCTTGTTGACGATTTTCCCGACCAGTTCCCGTGATAAGCTGCAAATAGTCTATTAAAATCAAACCAAGATTTCCAGTTTCTTGAGCCAGTTTACGAGAACGAGAACGAATCTCTGTAATCCGAATCCCTGGCGTATCATCAATATAGATACTGGCGTTAGCTAGATTACCCTGAGCAATGGTATACTTTTGCCATTCCTCATCGGTCAATTGACCCGTACGGATAGAATGCGATTCCACCAAGCCTTCTGCCGCCAACATACGGTCCACTAGACTTTCCGCACCCATTTCGAGTGAAAAAATAGCAACCGTTTTGTCCAACTTAGTCCCAATATTCTGAGCAATATTCAATGCAAAGGCTGTCTTACCAACCGCTGGACGGGCTGCTAGGATAATCAACTCCTCCTCATGAAGTCCAGTCGTCATATGATCCAAGTCACGATAGCCTGTCGCAATACCTGTAATATCGGTCGTTTGTTGCGAGCGAGTTTCCAGATTTCCAAAGTTGATATTCAACACATCTCGAATGTTCTTAAATCCACTTCGATTAGCATTTTCGCTGACATCAATCAGGCCTTTTTCTGCCTGAGCAATGATTTCATCAGCTGGTTGCGAAGCCTCGTAAGCTTGATTGACAGACTCTGTCAACTTGGAGATTAATCGACGTAGCATGGCCTTCTCTGCAACAATCTTAGCATAATACTCCGCATTAGCAGAAGTTGGCACAGAATTGACAATCTCAACCAGGTAAGACAAGCCACCAATATTCTGTAAATCACCTTGATTATCAAGAATGGTACGAACCGTTGTTGCATCTATAGCATCGCCACGATCGGATAAATCGACCATAGCTTGGAAAATCAAACGATGGGCATACTTAAAAAAGTCCCGAGACTCAATATATTCTCGCACAAAAACAAGCTTACTCTCGTCAATAAAGATAGCCCCTAAAACGGATTGCTCAGCTAAGATATCTTGAGGTTGTACTCGTAACTCTTCTACTTCTGCCATCAGACTTCCCTTCCTTTTACAATCTTGTCAAGAAAGTGTAAATTTACCCTTCTTTCACACGAAGATTGATCACACCTGTGATATCTTGATAGATTTTCACTGGTACATCGATCAAACCAACTGCTCGAATCGGAGCTTGTACTTGAATATGACGCTTATCAATCTTAATTCCAAATTGCTTTTGCAATTCTTCTGCAATTTTCTTATTGGTAATGGAACCAAAGGTACGACCATCTGGACCAACTTTTTCAACAAATTCTACAACCGTTTCTTCTGCTTCTAGTTGGGCTTTAATTGCTTTTGCTTCTGCAATCATCTCAGCGTGAGCTTTCTCCTCTGATTTTTGTTTACCACGAAGTTCACCTACAGCTTGAGCAGTTGCTTCTTTTGCTAAATTCTTTTTGATAAGAAAGTTTTGTGCATACCCTGTTGGTACTTCCTTAATTTCGCCTTTTTTACCTTTTCCTTTAACATCTGCTAAAAAGATTACTTTCATTCTTCTTTCTCCTTTTCCTTTATTTCATTTAATACAATTTCTGTCAGTTTTTCACCTGCTTCTGACAAGGTTGAATCCTTAATTTGAGCTGCTGCCAAATTAAAGTGGCCTCCACCTCCCAGCTCTTCCATGATCCGTTGTACATTCAGTTTACTACGACTTCGAGCTGAGATCGAGATAAATCCTTGTGTATTCTTCGCAATAACAAAACTCGCTTCAATACCTGACATAGCTAACATGGCATCTGCTGCCTTACTAATAACAACTGTATCATAGCATTTCGAATCCATAGCCTCTGCTATCAGTACATCTGAACCTAATTTACGCCCCTGTAAAATCAGTTCATTGACCTCACGATATTCTTCAAAATCTGTTGCAGCGATTTCCTGGATAGCAATACTATCGCTTCCGCGCGTTCTGAGATAGCTAGCAACATCAAATGTCCGACTAGTCACTCGTGAGGTGAAATTTTTAGTATCCAACATCATACCAGCCATTAAAACACTTGCTTGCATACGACTCAAACGATTTTTCTTAGAATTCTGGAACTGAATCAATTCCGTTACCAACTCACTGGCACTGCTTGCACCACTTTCGATATAAGTAATAACCGCATTATCTGGAAAATCCTGATCCCGTCTGTGGTGGTCGATGACGATGGTTTGGGTAAATAAATCATAAAAATCTTTTGATAAAGTTAAAGCTGTCTTTGAATGGTCTACAAGAATCAACAAAGAACGATTGGTCACCATCCCTATTGCATCCTTAACAGACAACAACTTTGTAACTCCTTCTTTTTCTAAGAATGAAACAGCTCGTTCAATATCCGGCGACATTTGTTCTTCGTCATAAATAGCATAGCTATT
The DNA here is from genome assembly GCF_000960025.1 of Streptococcus mitis. Lineage (GTDB taxonomy): Bacteria > Bacillota > Bacilli > Lactobacillales > Streptococcaceae > Streptococcus > Streptococcus mitis_DH. The sequence continues at coordinate 550,368 of NZ_JYGQ01000004.1, forward strand.
TTCAGTCACATTGCTGGCAAACAACTGCATACCTACAGCAGAGCCAAGAGCATCCATATCTAGATTTTTGTGACCAACTACAAAAACCTGATCCACACTACGAATCTTATCTGAAATAGCCGTCATCATAGCACGCGTACGAGTCCGTGTACGTTTGATTGAGGCAGCAGATCCACCACCAAAATAAACTGGATTTTTCGTTTCGTCGTTTTCCTTGACAACCACTTGGTCGCCACCACGCACTTCAGCTAAGTTCAAGTTGAGCAATGCAACTTTCCCTATCTCATCATGATTTCCATCACCATAAGAAAATCCCATACTTAAGGTCAAGGGCAACTGTCTCTGTTTCGACTCTTCTCTGAAAGAATCAATAACAGAAAATTTATCGTTCATCAATCCCTCAAGCACTGTGTAGTCCGTAAATAGATAAAAGCGATCCATACTCACTCGACGAGAGAACATGGCATGCTTCCCAGCAAATTCTGAAACAAAATTGGCTACAAAACTATTAATATGACTGATATCAGACTCCGATGTTTCATCTTCTAAATCATCATAGTTGTCAACGGAAACGATCCCAATCACAGGTCGACTCGTAACTAGCTCAACAGTCGCTTCGTATTCTCCAGACACATCAAAGAAGTAAAGAACTCCAGACACCTTGTCCATATGAACCGAATAGCGGGTCTCACCCAAGGTGGCATAAGAACCTGGATTCCCCACAGAAGCCTTGATAATTGTTTGAATTAATGCCACATCAATTTCGCCCACTTCATTAGTCAAAATCAATTCAGCATAAGGATTAAACCATTCAACTTCACCTGACGACAAGTCTAATTTAATAACTCCGACAGGCATCTGTTCTAACAAGGTTGTCAAACTTTCTTCAGCTTGGTGGTTTACATACTGGATTTGTTCTACTTCACTCCTTGAGTAGTAGTCTCTCTGATGGATGAATAGTAAAATATATGAACCCAAAATAAGTAGCAAAAGAAATAGCGTTACCAGTGTATTCGTTACAAAAACAAGTTGCACAGATAGCACTCCGAACGCCACTATTCCTAATATTAAGGGGAAAATAGGACTTACATAAAATTTTTTCATTCCAAACCTCTTGGCACCCATTATACCATAATAACCACCAAAAAGCGACTTTTTAAAAGTGTAATCAGTAATTCTATCAATTATAAGAAAAAGGAGGTTTACAATTTAGTAAACCTTCCTTTACACATATTGAAATTAAGATTCTTTAACTTCTAACAAGCCAATCTCGCCATCTTCACGACGATAAATCACATTGGTTGTCTGATCTTCAACATCCACATAGATAAAGAAATCATGTCCCAACAAATCCATCTGTAGAATAGCTTCTTCCAAATCCATTGGTTTTAAATCAATTTGTTTTGAACGAACAACTCTAGATTGGACAACATTTGTATCTTCCACCAAAGCATCTGTAAATAATTGACTAGTTGCTACCTTGTTTTTATTTTTACGCTCGATTTTTGTTTTATTTTTACGAATCTGACGTTCAATTTTATCGGTTACAAGGTCAATTGAACCATACATATCTTGAGACACATCTTCTGCACGAAGAGTAATTGAACCAAGTGGAATCGTCACCTCTACTTTAGCAGTTTTTTCACGATACACCTTCAAGTTAACTCGAGCATCCAACTCTTGTTCAGCTTGAAAATACTTTTCGATCTTTTCGAGTTTAGAAACTACATAATCACGAATTGCTTCTGTTACTTCTAGGTTTTCACCACGGATACTATATTTAATCATATGAGTACCTTCTTTCTAAACATTTTTGTTTTTCTGATTTCATTATAACGCTTTCATTTTAGTTTTGCAAATTTTTTCCTCATCTTACAAGGGAAAATGTTTTGACATCCTCAGCACCAGCCTCTTCCAACAGTTTCTTCACACGATTTATAGTTGTTCCAGTAGTGTAAATGTCATCTATAAGTAGGATTTTTTTAGGAATAGTGACTCCCCTTTTAATAAAGAAAGGAAGTTCTGTCTCCAAGCGTTCTGAACGATTTTTGGAAGAACTGGCCCGCTCTTCTCTCTTCTCTAGTAAGTCTTGAAAAGAGAACCCTGCTGCTTCAACTAAACCTTCAACCTGCTTAAATCCCCTCTCGAGCAATCTTTCAGGACTTAGGGGAATTACAACAAATTGATACTCTTTGTACTTTTTTAACTCCTCACTTAAAACTGAAGCAAAAACTTTTCTTAAAAGGAAGTCTCCATCAAACTTATACCGACTGAAAAAATCCTTCATAGCTTGATTGTAAATAAAAATCGCTCTATGACTGACTTCAATTCCTTCTTTACACCAAAATTGACAATCTTGACACTTAGTTGACGCCTCTGTTTTCATACAGCTTGAACAGCACTCTTCACCAATTCTCTCAAAAGTAGATTCACAATCTAAACAAAGACAGGAGTCATCATTCTTCAGAAGTAAGAGACTACTAAAAGTTAAAACAGCCTTCATGGTCTGCCCACATAATAAGCACTTCATAGACCCGCCTCCTTATTCATCTGCTGAATTTCCTTAATTGCCTTCTTGATTGAATCATTTAACCCATCATGGAAGAAAAGCAAATCTCCTGTCGGTCTATCCATGCTTCGCCCAACTCGTCCACCAATCTGAATCAAGCTAGACTTGGTAAAAAGGCGATGATTGGCCTCTACTACGAAAACATCCACACAAGGGAAGGTAACTCCCCGCTCCAATATTGTCGTACTGATAAGTATTGTCAGTTCTCCATCTCTAAATGCTTGTACCTGCTCTAATCGATCTTCCGTAACTGAAGACACAAAACCAATTTTCTCATGCTGAAATTCCTTCTGTAAGACTTCTTTTAATTGCTCCCCTTTCTTAATTTCTGAAGCAAAAATGATTAACGGATAAGCTGTCTTTCTCTGATTCTTAATATAAGACTTTAGCTTTGGTGACAACCGATTTTTCTCTAAACAGTGATTAAAATCCGATAGCCAGACAGGCTTTGGAATAATCAACGGATTTCCATGAAACCGTCTAGGCAAACTCAATCGTTTTAATTCTCCGATGCGAACCTTCCTATCTAACTCATCGGTAGAAGTTGCTGTTAAAAAGATTCTCAAGCCATTCTTCTTTACACTATTCTTGACAGCATGGTAAAGCGTGGGATTGTCAACATAAGGAAAGGCATCTACTTCATCCACTATCAGCAAATCAAAAGCTTGATAAAACTTCAATAACTGATGAGTCGTCGCAACAACTAGTGGTGTTCGAAAATACGGCTCTGATTCTCCGTGTAGTAAAGATATCTCGCAAGCAAAATCATCTTGCAGGCGCTTGTACAGCTCCAAACAAACATCTATGCGAGGACTAGCCAAGCATACTGCACCACCCGCATTGATCACTTTAGCTACTACTTGATAAATCATTTCTGTCTTTCCAGCTCCTGTTACAGCGTGAACCAACGTTGGCTCTTGCTTTTCTACCGCTTGAAGCAGTCCCTGTGATACCTTCTCTTGAAAAGGGGTTAATTGACCACGCCATTTAAGAACATCTTGCTTCGGAAAATCCTCCTGTGGGAAATAGTATAAAGATTGATCACTCCTAACTCTCTTCATAATTAAGCATTCCCTACAATAGTAAGCACCGATAGGCAAATACCATTCTTCTAAAATAGGACTATTACAACGTTGACAGAAAAGTGTCCCCTTCTCCTTTCTCATTGCTGGAAGTTTCTCCGCCAACAGACGTTCCTCTTCTATTAATTCATTCTCCGTAAACAAACGACCGAGATAATTTGGATTTACTTTCATACTTCTTTATTCGTAAAAATCTAGCGCTTTAGATGATTTTTTAGTACAATTAAATCATGGAATTTAGAACAATTAAAGAGGACGGTCAAGTCCAAGAAGAAATCAAAAAATCCCGCTTTATCTGTCATGCCAAGCGTGTTTATAGCGAAGAAGAGGCTCGTGACTTCATTACTACCATCAAGAAAGAGCACTACAAAGCTACACATAACTGCTCTGCCTTCATTATTGGGGAACGTGGTGAAATCAAACGGACAAGTGATGATGGTGAGCCCAGTGGTACTGCTGGCGTTCCCATGCTTGGGGTACTAGAAAATCACAATCTCACCAATGTCTGCGTGGTCGTGACACGCTACTTTGGTGGCATTAAGCTAGGCGCTGGAGGATTGATTCGTGCTTACGCAGGTAATGTCGCCTTAGCTGTCAAAGAAATTGGCATCATTGAAGTAAAGGAACAGGCTGGTATTGCTATTCAAATGTCTTACCCTCAGTACCAAGAGTATAGTAACTTTCTTAAAGAACATGATCTTATGGAACTTGAGACAAACTTTACAGATCAAGTCGATACGATGATTTATGTTGATAAAGAAGAAAAAGAAAATATTAAAGCTGCACTTGTAGAGTTTTTTAATGGAAAGGTCACTTTAACTGATCAAGGTTTACGAGAAGTTGAAGTTCCTGTAAACTTACTGTAAATGATTGATAATAAAGTGTTTCATTAACATTCTCACTGCTAGTTTAATTAGCAAAATAAAAAGCTGCTTGCCCAGCCCTACTAAAAAATGATGCAATTCAAAAGAAATCTGATATCGTGCCACTTTACACCTATTTATTAGAATTAGCTTATCACAATCGTTTGAAAATTAATGGCTTAGACCTATGATATAAAAAAATCCTATCGCTTCGATAGGATTTCTATATTTTACAAATGGTATAGATAGCGTTATACTAGAAATATCTTATACAAAGAGGTATTCATATGTCTATTTATAACAACATTACTGAATTAATCGGTCAAACTCCGATTGTTAAACTCAACAACATCGTGCCAGAAGGGGCTGCGGACGTCTATGTAAAGCTTGAAGCATTCAACCCTGGTTCTTCTGTAAAAGATCGTATTGCTCTTAGCATGATTGAAAAAGCTGAACAAGACGGTATTCTGAAACCAGGTTCTACAATTGTTGAAGCAACAAGTGGAAACACTGGTATTGGACTTTCATGGGTAGGTGCTGCTAAAGGGTATAAAGTCGTCATCGTTATGCCTGAAACTATGAGTGTGGAACGACGTAAGATTATCCAAGCCTATGGTGCTGAACTCGTCCTTACTCCTGGTAGCGAAGGAATGAAAGGTGCTATTGCTAAGGCTCAAGAAATCGCTGCTGAACGTGATGGTTTCCTTCCTCTTCAATTTGACAACCCAGCAAATCCAGAAGTACACGAAAGAACAACAGGAGCTGAAATACTAGCTGCTTTCGGTAAAGATGGACTAGATGCCTTTGTTGCTGGAGTAGGTACCGGTGGAACGATTTCTGGTGTTTCTCATGCACTCAAGTCAGCAAATTCAAACATTCAAGTTTATGCAGTGGAAGCTGATGAATCTGCTATTCTATCTGGTGAAAAACCTGGTCCTCACAAAATTCAAGGTATCTCAGCTGGATTTATTCCTGATACACTGGATACAGAGGCTTATGATGGTATCGTTCGTGTAACGTCAGACGATGCTCTAGCACTCGGCCGTGAAATTGGTGGAAAAGAAGGTTTCCTTGTAGGGATTTCTTCAGCTGCAGCTATCTACGGGGCAATTGAAGTTGCCAAGAAATTAGGTACAGGTAAGAAAGTCCTTGCTCTAGCACCAGATAACGTCGAACGTTATCTCTCTACAGCACTCTATGAATTTGAAGTGTAGTCTTCTAAATACACTTAGCCCTTATTATAGGGCTTTTTATTTATACCTTAAAAATAGGAACATCTCCCTATAAAAATCGACTGCATAGAAAAAAGGAAGCAATTTGGCTTCCTTTTTATTATTAGTTATTCAAGGCTGCTGCCATTGTAGCTGCAACTTCAGCTTCAAAGTCGTTTGCAGCTTTCTCGATACCTTCACCAACTTCAAAGCGAGCGAACTCAACTACTGAAGCGTTAACTGATTCAAGGTATGCTTCAACTGTCTTGCTGTCATCCATGATGTAAACTTGTGCAAGAAGTGTGTAAGCTTGGTCAACTTTAGTGTTGTCAAGCATGAAGCGATCCATTTTACCTGGGATAATTTTGTCCCAGATTTTTTCTGGTTTGCCTTCTGCAGCCAACTCAGCTTTGATGTCAGCTTCAGCTTGAGCAATCACTTCATCAGTCAATTGAGATTTTGATCCATACTTCAAGTGTGGAAGAGCTGGTTTGTTAACCATTGCACGGCTTTCGTTATCTTGGTCAATAACGTGGTTCAATTGTGCCAACTCATCTTTAACGAATTGCTCATCCAATTCTTTGTAAGAAAGAACTGTTGGTTTCATCGCTGCGATGTGCATTGACAATTGTTTAGCAAGTGCTTCGTCTCCACCTTCAACAACTGAAATAACACCGATACGTCCACCGTTATGTTGGTATGCTCCAAAGTGTTGTGCGTCTGTTTTTTCAATCAATGCAAAGCGACGGAATGAGATTTTTTCTCCGATAGTTGCTGTTGCAGATACGTATGCAGCTTCAAGAGTTTCACCTGAAGGCATTGTCAAAGCAAGTGCTTCTTCATTATTAGCAGGTTTTCCTTCAGCAATAACTTTAGCTGTAGTATTTACCAATTCAACGAATTGAGCATTTTTCGCAACGAAGTCAGTTTCAGCGTTTACTTCAATAACTGCTGCAACATTACCGTTAACGTAAACACCAGTCAAACCTTCTGCAGCAACACGGTCAGCCTTCTTAGCTGCCTTAGCCATACCTTTTTCACGAAGCAATTCAATCGCTTTTTCGATGTCACCGTCTGTTTCTACAAGCGCTTTTTTAGCGTCCATAACTCCGGCACCAGATTTTTCACGCAACTCTTTTACAAGTTTAGCTGTAATTTCTGCCATTTTGATTCTCCTATATTTTTTAAAAATAGGAGAGCCGGGCTAAGCCCCGCCCTCCTAGGTAATTACTATTTATATGAATTAAGCGTTGTCGCCTTCTACAACTTCAACGATTTCTTCGATTGAATCTGCTTGAGCTTCAGAAGCTGCAAATTCTGCTTCAACTGCTGCTGCATCTTCACCTTGACGTCCTTCGATGATAGCGTCAGCCAATTTAGCTGTGATCAATTTAACAGCGCGGATAGCATCATCGTTAGCTGGGATGATTACATCAATATCATCTGGATCAGTGTTTGTGTCAACCATCGCTACAACTGGGATTCCCAATTTCTTAGCTTCTTTAACAGCGATTTGCTCTTTATGTGGATCAACTACGTACATAACATCTGGGATACGAGGCATATCTTCGATACCACCCAAGAATTTTTCAAGACGTGCACGTTGTTTGTTAAGAAGTGCAACTTCTTTCTTAGGAAGAACTTCGAAAGTTCCATCTTCTTCCATACGTTTGATTTCTTTCAAACGAGCGATACGTTTTTGGATTGTTCCCCAGTTTGTAAGAGTTCCACCCAACCAACGGTGGTTGATGAAATATTGACCTGAACGTACTGCTTCTTCAGCAACTGCATCAGCTGCTTGTTTCTTAGTACCAACAAACAATACAACTGCATCGTTAGCTGCTGCATCACGCATGAAATCGTAAGCTTGGTCAGCGTATTTTACAGTTTGTTGCAAGTCGATAACGTGGATTCCGTTACGCTCAGTGAAAATGTACTTAGCCATCTTAGGGTTCCAGCGACGAGTTTGGTGACCAAAGTGTACACCAGCCTCAAGAAGTTGTTTCATTGAAATTACTGCCATGAGTATTTCTCCTTTTTGTTTTTTTCCTCTTCTTGACTTCAACTCGCAAAACGACCCAAAGGCAACTGTTTCACAATTCATCAAGAATGAGTATTATCGTTCACACGACAAGTTTCATTTTACCATACTTTTTCAATATTTTCAAGTGATTTTAACAGATTTTTAAAGTAAGGTAACTATATAAATCATAAAAGAGACTCAAATCGAGCCTCTTCGTTTTATTCATTAGTTTGGATAGATATATGTTACAAAACCTTCTGAAGTCGTAGTAGGATTGAACCATCCACGTTTATTTCCGATTGTACGGTTTCCACCATAGTTTGATTCAGATACTTGGATACTTGTTGATGATGAAACAGCTGTAACCACGGCTACGTGTCCATATCCACCATCATTCCAACATGCAATGGCACCAACTTGAGGTGTAGATCCTGTACGGAATCCTGCTGCAGCTGCACTTGTAGCCCACTGTGCTCCATTACCCCAGTAATCTCCAGCCCAAGGCGCCAATGTTTTAGCTCCCCATGTACACTCACCAGTTGGATAACTTGAAGCATTTGTACTATATGTTGGACGATGTGTCACTGGAGCAGGAGTGTAGCTTGTTGATTCTGTTGAAGCACTGCTTGAAGATGATTCAGACGAACTTGACTCAGATGAACTTGATGAAGAAACAGTAGATAGTGCTTGAACTTGTGCTGTAAAAGTTGTATTTCCAGAAGCAACTACTGTTTGTTGTTGACTTGCTTGTTTAGCTTTATAAGCTGCTTCTGCTTCTGCAGCCGCTTTAGCTTCTGCTTCTGCTGCAGCTTTTTTCTCAAGTAAACTTGCTTTTTCATCCTCTGCAGTAGCCTTTTCAGCAGCAAGATTCAATTCTGCAGCTTTCAACTCAGCTTGTTTTGTAGTTAATGATTGAGCATCATCAGCTAGTTTTTGCTGATTTGCAATAACTGTATTAATTGCATCATTGTTTGCTACTTGTTTTTCAGAAATAGCTTTTTTATCTGCTTTTTGTTGTTCCAACATTTTGTTGTTTGCAGATACGATTTCACTCATTGCAGCAACACGTGAAATAGCTTCTGTAATTGATTTTGAGTTTACAATTGTATTGATGTAATTTGTTGCAGCTCCATTTGTTTGAGCACTACGAGCTTGTTTTTGTAATGAATCATTGCGAGATACAATATTCTTAGAAAGTTCTGTAATTTCACCCTCAAGCTTTTTAGATTCTGCTTGTAGTCTATCATTTTCAGATTGCAAGTTTGATTGCTCTGTTTGAATAGCAGATACTTGCTCCTGAACTTGATCAACTTGTTTTTGTGCTTCTTGTTGTTGTGCTGTTAAGTTACTAATTTTATTATCTTGAGCAGCAATTTTGTCATCAGTAGTTTCTGCATGCGCAGTTGTTAAAACAGCTACTTGAGAAACCATTACTGTACTTAATAAAAGTGACGCTAAGATTTTTTTCTTCATATTACGTAGATACTCCTTCTTTTAAAGACATTACTAGTATACCAAAAAAAGGCCTAATGAATATTACGCCTTTGTTACATTTTTATTTCTTTCTTATAGGTAAAATTTTTCAAAAATAAACTGAAAGATAATCATCCACATAAGGTTCAAAATCATTGATGGTACTAAACTATAGACTATAAATAAAGACATACTATCCACAGTTAAACCTACCACTATTGCAAGTATATAAGCTCCCATCTCAAATAGAAAAGTCATGACAATAATTGCCAACATTCTCGTCCAACGATTCAATAAAATAACGCTATTAAATTTATGGAGAAATGCCCCCAATAAGACGAATAACAAAGTCGCAATCCCTATCAAGTGGAAAAAGTAAATGTCATAGACCAAACCCACTACAAAACAATAAGCTAAGTAGAAGTACTCTGATACTTCAATCGTCTCAAATAAGAGAAACAAAAATAGAAAATGACTAGCCAACTGTACATGGGGAAATAATGAGCCCAAAAGCTGACTAATATGGGCATCAATTAGAACAAAGAAAGGAAGCAATAAAAATACTCCAACTCGCTTCAACTGTCTCATTATGAATTCCCCACTAATTCTATCACACTCACATTATGAGTATCTGCACTCAATTTAACAGTTACTTCTCGTGTCAAATAGTCCGTACTATGCGTTGTGGCAACCACTTCACCAACAGGAATATCAGCAACGTTAAAGTTTCCTAATCCACCAGTGATCACCTTATCTCCCGCACTAATATCGCTACTACTATTTAATTGACTAATTTTGAGAACTTCATTTTCCTTGTCATAGCCAACAATAATCCCATAAATTGTAGTAGAACCATGTTGAATTTTAACAGAAATCTTATCAGCATTTTCCGTATTTGTCAGAAGGTTGACCATGGTAGAGTTCTCCTCTACTTTTGAGACACTCCCAATCAAGCCACCATTTGCAATTGCTAACATATTCTCAGAAGCCCCTTTTGATTTGCCTGCATCTAAGGTCAACTCCTGCTTCCAAGATACTGGAGAACGCATAATAACATCTGCTGCCAAAGTCTTTGTAGCTTGCAATTTGGACTTCATATCAAGCAATTGGCGCAGTTGTTCATTTTCCATCTTTAAACTTTCCGCCTCATTTGATTTAACTTCTAATTGGTAAATCTGTTTCTTCAAACTTTCATTTTCATTATAAGTGCGTGTCAAATGAGCCAAATCTGATTTGACAGAATCAAACCACTGAAAAGGTTTTTGCACAACCCTATCAACCACTGAGATTCCATCTCCTAATCTTGTCACAATTGTACTTGAATAAGTCGTCGCTAAGAGAGCTGACACAAGCAGAACAGTGACAAAAACAATAATGACATATTTTGATTTTTTAAAACGGTTCATATCCCTACCTTTATATCAAAAACTGTTACAGTAACTTTTTATCAATTCCTGAAAGCTACTAAGATTTTAAGAAAAATAAGCAACAACCAAGTATGATAATAACAAGAATGGTCAGCGTATCCTTTCGAGTCCATTTCAATTGTCGATATTGACTTCTGCCTTTTCCACCCTGATAACCACGCGCTTCCATTGCGATAGCCAAGGAATCCGCACGTTTTAAACTTGTCGCAAAAAGAGGAATCAAAATGGGAATCATAGCCTTCACCTTTTGAACAATACTTCCTTCTCCAAAATCCACTCCACGCGCTTTCTGTGCATTCATAATCCGCGTCGTATCATCCATCAAGGTTGGGACAAAACGCAAACTCATAGACAGCATCAATCCAATTTCATGAACTGGAACTTTCATACTCTTTAAAGGTGCTAATAGAGCTTCGACAGCTGATGCCAAACTTAAGGGCATGGTCGTTAAGGTTAACAAAGTTGAAAAGAAAATAATCAATACAAAGCGACAAAAGATAATTCCAGCTTGTTGCAAAGCATAATCCGTAATTCTCACAAACGAAAACTCAAATAAAACATTCCCATTAGAAATGAAAAACAGTTGAAAAATAGTTGTGAAGGCAATCAAGAAAAACATAGACTTCAAGCCCTGAATAAAAAATGAAAGAGATACTCCTGACAAAGCAATAAATATCCCTGTCGCTATAAAAAGAATCAGATTCGTCAAGGGATTATTAGCCCAAAAAACGATCAAAATCAGTAGCATCATAGCCAGTAATTTGCTGCGTGGATCCAATCGGTGAACTATCGAATCCCCTGGGATATAACGCCCCAAAATCATACTATCCATTTAGCGACTCCTTGAACTCCTCTATCTTAATCGGTAATCGTTTAAATGACACGCCTCTATCAGCCAATCGTTTACAAAAAGCTGTAATTTTAGGTACTCCCAACTGAACTTCTTCCATAAAAACAACATCTTGAAAGACATCACTAGGTTTACCAAACTTAACTAAACGTCCCTTTTCCATCACATATACCTGGTTCGCATATTCAGCAACATCATCCATCAAATGCGTTACCAAGACAATGGTCATCCCTGACTGGTGGAGTTTTTTGAACAAATTCATCAGCTCTTTTCTTCCCAGGGGATCTAGGCCTGCTGTGGGTTCATCTAAGACTAATATAGCTGGTTCCATGGCAAGTATGCCTGCAATGGCGACACGTCTCATTTGTCCACCTGATAGCGCAAACGGACTACGATCAAAAAGTGATTCATCAATTCCAACCAGAGCCAGTTTCTCACGCGCAATCTGCTCCGCATCTTCTTCAGAAACTCCAAAATTTTGCGGTCCAAAAGCAACATCCTTCAAAACCGTTTCTTCAAAAATCTGATTTTCAGCAAACTGAAATACCAAGCCAACCTGTTTTCTAATTTGACGAATATCTTTATTTTTAGAAGTCGAGGTGATTAAGGTATCAAAAACCCGCACACTCCCTTGGCTTGGCACCAATAAACCATCTAATAGTTGTAAAATAGTTGATTTACCACTACCTGTGTGGCCAATTAAGGCCGTATAAGAACCATCTTCAATCGTCAAAGAAACATCTGACAAAGCTGTTGACGCTAAGGGAGTCCCTTCTTGATACGTAAAACTCACATTTTCTAGAGCAATTCCCATAGCTTATCTTCTAGCTCACTTTCTGTCAAATAATTTTCAGGCAAATCATAGCCATTCTGGCTCAAAGAATGTTTTAATTGATTAGCAAAAGGATCGTCTAATCCAATTTGATCCAAATCATTTCGAGAGAAAAGCTCCCTTGGACTACTAGTTGATTCAATTGACCCTTTTTTCATGATCAACACACGATCACTCATGGCAACTTCTTCCAAATCATGTGTAATGGAAATGACCGTCATATCATAGTCTTTCCGAATTCCTTTTACTGTCTCAATCAGTTCTCTACGTCCCTCAGGATCCAACATACTCGTTGCTTCATCTAAGATTAAAATAGCTGGTCTTAGGGCTACAACACCTGCAATAGCCACACGTTGCTTTTGGCCACCTGATAGACGCGCTGGCTCTCTCTTTTTAAAGTCCAACATGCCAACCAAATCCAGAGCTTCTTCCACTCTCTTTTTCATTTCTTGACGAGAAAGTCCCTGATTTTCCAAACCAAAGGCAACATCATCTTCAACAGTCGCTCCAACAAATTGATTGTCTGGATTTTGAAAAACCATACCGATTTGACGACGTATATTCCAAACATTTTCCTCAGTCAGCCGTTGGCCATCAATTACAATCTCTCCGGATTCTGCTTCCAGTAAGCCATCAATTAAGCGAACCGTCGTTGATTTACCACTACCATTATGCCCTACAATCGAAAGCCATTCTCCACGTTTCACGTGAAACGTAATATCCTTCACATCGTAATATTCCTGACTTTCCTTATAGCGAAAAGAAAGATTTTTTACATCAATTACTGATTTCATTTCGAACCAAATGTCCCTTTAAATACATAGGCACTACCCTTGAAATAATCATAGCCAGAGTAGATAGTGAAAAACAAGGCTACATAAAGTAGAACTTGACCAAGCAAAGTCCAATGTAATAGCAAGAAAATAATGGCAAACATCTGACTAAAAGTTTTAATTTTTCCAGGCATTGCTGCTGCTAAAACTGTTCCACCAGTTTCAACTAATAAAAGTCTTAAACCTGTCACAGCCAACTCACGACAGATAATCACTGCAACAATCCAAGCTGGAGCCATTCCTAACTCAATCAGCATAATAAAAGCCGACATAACTAGTAGCTTATCCGCCATAGGATCTGCAAATTTACCAAAATTACTAACCACATTCCATTTACGAGCTAAATATCCATCTAAATAGTCTGTAATACTGGCAATAGCAAAGATAATAGCTGCTACCATATGACTCTCTATCGAATTTCCTACTGTTAAAATAAAGATAAAAATAGGTATAAAGAGAATTCGACCTATTGTTAAGATATTTGGAATTTGTTCTTTTTTCATTCGTTTTTCCTTAATTTTTAGTAAAGGTTACAGCGATTTTTCCAGTCTGAGCTGTTAATTTCGATAAATCAACAGTCTGATTGTCTACTGTTAAGGCAACACCTTTGACAACACCTAAAGTAATTGTCACAGGATTTTTAGTTGAAACGCTTGTTTCCGCACTTTTATTATCCGGTGATAAAGTCACACCACCCTCAAGATCACTTTCTGAAACACTAACCCAACTTCTAGCATCTGACACTGATAATTGCAATTTTGCAGTTTCCTTGCTCGTTTTATAAGCAACTTCTACTCGATTTCCTTCACCTGATACACTTATAGCAGGTTCTATATTTGAAGAACTACTAGATGAGCTACTGCTTGAAGATGGAGTTACAGAACTAGTCGAACTTATTGCTTGGACTACACTATAACTAGACGCAGACGAACGCTCCGGTTGAGTCTGGAGATAATTCCAAACATAATAAGTCACAAAAATGACAATCGATAGTGCAAAAAGTATAAAATAAAATAAAGGTAAAAATGATGCCTTATTTTTCTTACTTGAACGTCTCCTACCTGTCAACTCGTCTTCATCAACATCTACTTCCTCATAAGTAATCATGCTCCCAGAATCATAAGCATCCAAGACAATTCGCTCATCAAGTTCAACTGCCCACGCATACTTTCTCAAAAAAGAACGAGTATAAAATGGACTAGGCAGTTGATCAAAATCATCAGCTTCCATAGCTTCCAACATATCCAACTGAATTTCTGTTTTTTTGTGTAATTCTTCTAAAGTCAACCCTTGGTTGGTTCTAGCTAAACGTAAAACCTCACCAATTGTTTTTTTCCTCATACTTATCATTCCTTCTTTCTAGTGTCTATTATGATTAGTTACTATGATGGGAATATTGTAAAATCAACTATATCCCCTTCATCTATTAAGTGATGCCCTGCTTCAAGGACATCCTCTAAAGTAATTTCCTGTAAAATTTTCGGCAAATCAAAGATTGTCTCACCTTTTCCAAAAGCATCATATTGCGTTGCAATAAATTCAAGAGAGTTCATGCTACTGAAAAATTCTCCAAACATCTCTCTTTTGATAATATCTAAATGATCCTCTGTAATATCTAAATCCTTTGTAAAATTACGAATGGCCTTCCTAAACTGATGAGATAAAGCAACTGGCTCTTTTGTATCCATTGTCAACATAACAAAATGAAAGCGACTTGTAACTTCAACTTCAAGAGATAAGGAAGCATCTATTTTACCTGATTCATATAGTTTTTGAAAACGATCCGAAGTCCAACCAAACATCATTGCAAATAATAATTTTAATAAAATATGATGTCGATAGCAATCATCCTCAGCAACTTTTCTCCTACCTCTAATCCCAATCGCTAGTTTAGGAGAAGACACTTCCATTCTCATACTGTCTGTTTGCTTTACATCTTTTAAAACAAACTTTTCTCTTGCTACTTCCTGAACATCTAAATCTTTCAGTTCTTTGCTTTCAAAATAGTCCTGTACTTGATCCACATCAAAATTACCAACTAAAAACAGAGACATGTTTACAGGTTTGTAAAACCTTGTAAAATTTTCTTGCAAATTAGTTAGATTGATTTGGGAAATTGACTCCTCACTTCCAACTATATCAGTTGCTAAAGGTGTGCCAGGATACAAATTCGCTAAAGTTGAAAAGAATAAACACGAATCTGGATCATCTTGATACATTTCTCGTTCTTGCTGAATAATATCCTGCTCTCTTAAAATGGAATCTTCAGTAAAATGGACTGATGTTACCAATTCATCAAGTAAGTCTAAATTTTCTAAAAAATGATCCGTTGCTGAAAAAAGATAGTTTGTTTTTGTAAAACTTGTAAAGGCATTGCTATCCGCACCTAGACTCGTAAAAGCTGACATCAAATCGCTAGAATCTTCTCTCTCAAATAATTTATGTTCAAGAAAATGAGCAATTCCCGCAGGATATTCTTTTACATCTCCGTCAACTTCTGTGACAAGCGTATCTAGCGAACCAAACTGGACAGTTACACTCCCGTAAACCTCTTTAAATTCCTTTTTAGGCAAAAGAGCAACTGTCAATCCGTTTGCCAAACGAGTTCGATAAACCATTTCTTTTACAGCTGGATAGTATTTTTCTTCAAAAATAACCTTTGTCATTCTATTCCTTCCATAAAGTAAATCGCTTGTAGTTTCACATTATTAGCTGCTCTACAAATAGCATCTTTATCAACTTGCTCGAGTTTTGCAATCCAACTTTTAAAGTCTGCTGAAGATTTTCCAAGTAAGGCATTTTGATAAGCACGTTCAATCAATGAACCTTGATTATCTTGAGAAAGCAACAAAGATCGACGAATCATTTCCTTGGTCTGCTCTAGCTCAAGTTCTGTAAAATAACCTTTTTTTAAATCAAGCAGTTGATTATTCATCATTTTACGAGCCTGGTTCCGATTTTCTCGATCGATACCAGCATACATCCTCAAGAATCCACTAAATAAATCAAGCTGACTTGAAATAGTATAAGCCAATCCAGCATTTTCACGGACGTTTGTAAAGAGCTTAGAATGAGCAAATCCACCAAGTAAACCATTCATTACAATCATGGGTAAATGTTTCTCATCACCATATTCAGAAGGGCAATGATAACCCAATTCCAAAATGGATTGTCCCACATTTTTCCGAACCATACCTTCCTGAAGGATATTAGAATATGGTTGACAATACTGAACTTTTACATCTCCTTCTCGACCTTTGAAGCCAAATGATTCTAATACATTTTGAATTTCAACCTCATTAAAATCACCTAGGAAAAAGAAATCTATTCGATCATTAGCCAAAAATTCTTGGAAACAAGAATAAGAACTTTGTGGAGTTTCAGCTAAAATACGATTTCGTAAATCACTGTATTCCAATTGGAGACGTTCATCATGAAAAAATAATTTATCTAATTCTTTATGTGCAAAATAAAAAGAATCATCCATATCAGCTGCTAAACTTGCTAGCAATTGTTTTTTCTCAATTTCAAATAAGGCCGGATCAAACCCATTATCAACTACTACGGGGGAAAAAAGAGTTTCTTTTACTAGTTCCAAAACCTGAGAAGTTAGCACATTTTTCCTACTTAAAAACTCATCACGAACATAGGTAAATGTCAATTCTACAATATGACTTTGCCCTCTTCTGAAACAATTGGTTGACATATCTGTACCGTATAGACTGGCTAAATGTATTCTCAAATCTTGAGAAGTGGGATACATCTGATTAGCAGTCTCTAGCATACTCGCACTCAACATGCGACCTGCAATCGTATCGAGGGATAATGGAGTGGTAAAACGCACGGCGATTTTGTTCGTTTTAAACTTTTTTGATTGGATAAAATGTGTTGAAATTCCATGCACTAACTCCATGATTTACCTCCTTATATACAGACTTCTATTATATCACGAAAAACTGAAATTTTCTTGTTCTCTGTAACAGTTTTGAAATAAAAATCGCTTACATTTCTCCCTATTTCTCTCACTATTTTTAGGAAAATATGGTATAATACCAAAGATTGAGGTGAATTATGGAATACAAATTATTTGAAGAATTTATTACCCTCCAAGCACTACTCAAAGAACTTGGAATTACACATAGCGGAGGAGCTATTAAATCATTTCTCTCTGAACATTCTGTTTACTTTAATGGGGAATTAGAAAATCGTCGTGGTAAAAAACTTCGTATTGGTGATAAAATTGACATCCCTGACCTGAATATTGATATCTTGTTGACACAACCTACTTCTGAAGAACAGGATAAATACCAAGATGATAAAGTTGAAAAAGAACGAATCGCTAAACTTGTCAAGGAGATGAATAAGGGAGTAAAAAAAGACGACTCTAAACCTACTTCATCACCAAAAAGCAAACAAGCTCCACGATTCCCTGGTAGATAATCATGTGGCTACAACACCTATCTCTCAAAACTTTTCGTAACTACAAAGAGACGAAAATAGACTTTAATCCTAAATTAAATGTCTTTTTAGGACGCAATGCACAAGGTAAAACAAATATGTTAGAGGCTATCTATTTTTTAGCCTTAACACGCAGTCATCGAACTCGAACAGATAAAAATCTAATTCATTTTGATGAAGAACAACTTCATCTTTCAGGTCTCGTTCAGAAAAAAACTGGATCCATTCCTCTAGAAATCGAACTAACACAAAAAGGCCGTGTGACAAAAGTTAATCATTTAAAACAGGCACGACTTTCAGATTACGTAGGACACATGAATGTTGTCTTATTTGCTCCTGAAGATTTACAACTAATTAAAGGAGCACCTTCGGTTCGACGAAAATTCATTGATATGGAGCTTGGGCAAATTAAGCCAATCTATTTATCAGATTTAACCAATTATAACCATATTCTTAAGCAAAGAAATACCTATTTAAAATCAGCTCAAAAAATAGATGAAACCTTCCTTTCAGTACTAGATGATCAGCTAGTCGATTATGGATGTCGTGTAATGAATCACCGCTTAGATTTTATAAAAAAACTAGAGCATTTTGGCCGTAAGAAACATTTTGAACTTTCTAATCAGATTGAAGAGTTGTCAATATCCTATCAATCTTCTGTAAAGTCAACTGAAAAAGAAGACTTATCAGAATCTTTCAAAATTGCTTTAGAAAAAAGTAGGTCCAGAGATTTATTTAAAAAGAATACTGATGTTGGGCCTCATCGAGATGACATTTCTTTTTATATAAATGGGATGGATGCTAGTTTCGGAAGTCAAGGCCAACATCGTAGTCTCGTCCTCTCGATAAAATTAGCAGAAATCGAATTAATGGAAAGTATTACTACAGAATCTCCGATATTATTGCTTGACGATGTTATGAGTGAACTTGACAACACTAGACAGTTAAAATTATTAGAAACGATTTCTCAGTCAATCCAAACCTTTATAACAACAACAAGCTTAGATCATCTTCAAAATTTGCCAGAAAATCTAAGTATCTTCACTATTCAGGATGGTAAAGTTTCTGTAAATTACAATTGACAACATTGTAAAAGAACTCCTGTTTTTACTGGAGTTCTTTTCATTGTTTTTTTACATAGAATAATTTGGTGCCTCATTAGTAATTTGTACATCGTGAGGGTGGCTTTCCTTCAAACCAGCACCAGACATTTCAATAAATTGAGCATTATCGTGTAGCTCTTTAAGGTTAGCTGCACCACAGTAACCCATACCAGAGCGAATACCTCCAATCATTTGGAAGACAATATCAGCTGCCGCTCCTTTATAAGCAACACGACCTTCAATTCCTTCGGGAACGAGTTTGTTTGCTTCGTTGACAGAGCCTTGGAAGTAACGATCGCTTGAACCTTTCTTCATAGCAGCGATTGATCCCATACCACGGTAAGTTTTGAATTTACGTCCTTGGAAGATTTCAGTTTCGCCTGGAGCTTCATCAGTTCCAGCAAACATAGATCCAAGCATAACAGCATTTCCACCAGCCGCAAGTGCTTTTACAATATCTCCAGAATACTTGATTCCACCGTCAGCAATGATAGTCTTACCATATTCACGCGCAACAGCTGCAGCATCGTAGATAGCTGTTACTTGCGGAACACCAACACCTGCAATCACACGAGTAGTACAGATAGAACCTGGTCCAATACCAACCTTGACAACGTCTACACCCGCTTCATAAAGAGCACGGGCACCCTCAGCTGTTGCAATATTTCCAGCAATCAAAGTACGATCTGGGAAGTGAGCACGAATCTCAGCAATTTTACGCAAGACACCTGCAGAATGACCATGCGCAGTATCAATAACAATCGCATCCGCTCCTGCCTCAAAAAGAGCCTCTGCACGTTCAAATGTATCTGAAGTAACACCTACTGCACCTGCAACTAGAAGACGACCAAATTCATCTTTAGCCGCATTTGGAAACTCAATAACTTTTTCAATATCTTTAATAGTAATCAAACCAGAAAGACGACCTTCTTCATCTACCAATGGAAGTTTTTCAATGCGGTGTTCTTGAAGAATGCTTTCAGCCGTTGCAAGATCTGTACCCACAGGAGCAGTCACAAGATTTTCACTGGTCATATGGTTTGAAATTGGTTGATTGTAATCTGAAATAAAACGAAGATCTCGGTTTGTCAAAATACCAACTAATTTACGATTTTCAAGTGTTTCAACAACTGGAACACCACTGATGCGGTAACGACCCATAAGCTCATCTGCTTCAGCAATTGTATGTTCAGGCGTCAAGAAGAACGGATCAATAATAACTCCATTTTCAGAACGTTTTACCTTGCGAACCTCGTCTGCTTGTTGAGCAATTGACATGTTTTTATGGATAACTCCGAGACCGCCTGCACGAGCAATAGCAATGGCCATTTGACTCTCTGTAACTGTGTCCATGGCAGCGGTAATAATTGGGATATTTAAAGTCAAATTATCTGCCAATTTAGTTGTTAAATCTGCATCGTTAGGCAACACATGACTTTCAGCTGGAATAAGCAATACATCATCAAAGGTAAAACCTTTTTTCAAAAATTTAGTGTCCCAATTAGACATTCGAAGTTTCCTCTTTTCTTTCTTTTTGAGCTTGACTCTTTTTATATTGTATCTATCATACCATTCTATAAAAATTTGTCAAATATTACAGGGGTAAATAAAAAACTATCTTTTCTTTGAGATAGAAATGATAGTTTCTTGTAAAATAAACTTAGTTAAAGTAATGAAGTCCCATTGCTCCTTTAACCTCAGATAGGGTTTGACCCGCAACTTCACGCGCTCTTTCACTACCTTTTTGAAGCATATTATAAACTTCTCCCATATCCTTAGCAAATTCAATACGGCGCTCACGAATAGGACCCAGTTCACGTTCTAATATTTCAAGTAGATAACGCTTGGTCTTCACATCACCAAGACCACCTCGTTGATAATGTTCTTTCATGTCAGCAATTTCTTGAGCATCTTCTGGACGACCAAAAACATCTAGATAATGGAAAACCATATTTCCTTCAATTTTACCTGGATCCTCAACGCGGATATGATCTGGATCTGTATACATACTCATCACTTTTTTACGCAAAGTATCCGCATCATCAGCTAAATAAATACCATTATTGAGTGATTTAGACATTTTAGCATTTCCATCTAAACCAGGCAAACGCCCTGCTCTCTCATTTTCTGGATAAATACCTTCCGGTTCTACCAAGACATCACAGTTATATGCATTGTTAAAAGAACGAACAATTTCACGAGTCTGCTCAATCATTGGTTTCTGATCTGTCCCAACAGGAACATAGTTGGCCTTAAAGGCTGTGATGTCAGCTGCTTGTGCAATTGGATAAACCAAAAATCCTGTCGGAATGCTTTCTCCAAATCCCTTCTGAGCAATTTCTGTCTTGACAGTTGGATTGCGCTCCAAACGTGCTAATGACACTAAATTCATATAATACATAGACAACTCAGCTAATTCTGGAATTTGGCTTTGAATAAAGATAGTTGATTTACTTGGATCCAATCCAACTGCAAGGTAATCCAAAGCTACATTTCCGATAGACTCTACAATAGTTTGAGGGTCTTTAGCATGATCTGTCAAAGCTTGTTGGTCAGCCAAG
This sequence comes from Streptococcus mitis, assembly GCF_000960025.1. Lineage (GTDB taxonomy): Bacteria > Bacillota > Bacilli > Lactobacillales > Streptococcaceae > Streptococcus > Streptococcus mitis_DH. Next base: position 571,653 of record NZ_JYGQ01000004.1, read on the forward strand.
AACACAAACATATCATACTTATCCTCTTCCTGTAATAATACTCGATTTTTGAGACTTCCAACATAATGTCCAATATGCAATTTTCCTGTTGGACGGTCTCCTGTTAAAATAATGGGTTTAGTCATTTTGTTCTCCTTCGATATAGTCCCTTCAATTATAGCATTTTTTTAATGAAATAACCGTAATTTATCAAAATAAATCAGCCTTGCTATTTACGGATTTGTGTAAAGTATGCTGTAAATTTAATTTACACAAAATTGACAGATAAAAATTTGAATATTTCCGTATTTTCTAGTAGAATAAATATATTACATATATAGGAGAAAAACATTGCTTACAGTATCTGATGTTTCACTACGTTTTAGTGATCGCAAACTTTTTGATGATGTCAATATCAAATTTACAGAAGGAAATACTTACGGATTGATCGGTGCTAATGGTGCCGGAAAATCAACCTTTTTAAAAATTTTAGCTGGAGATATCGAACCTACTACTGGTCACATCTCTCTTGGTCCAGATGAACGTCTCTCTGTTCTTCGTCAAAATCACTTTGACTATGAAGATGAACGTGCCATTGATGTTGTTATCATGGGAAATGAAAAACTTTATAGAATCATGAAAGAGAAAGATGCCATCTACATGAAGGAAGATTTCTCAGACGAAGATGGAGTGCGTGCTGCCGAACTTGAAGGAGAGTTTGCCGAGCTTGGAGGATGGGAAGCAGAAAGTGAAGCCTCTCAACTCCTTCAAAACCTAAATATCCCAGAAGAATTGCACTATCAAAATATGAGCGAATTGGCCAACGGTGAAAAAGTAAAGGTTCTCCTCGCCAAAGCACTTTTTGGTAAACCAGATGTTCTTCTTTTGGACGAGCCGACCAATGGTTTGGATATCCAATCAATTACATGGCTAGAAGACTTCTTGATTGATTTTGATAACACTGTTATCGTAGTATCCCACGACCGTCACTTCTTAAACAAAGTATGTACTCACATGGCCGACCTTGACTTCGGAAAAATCAAACTCTATGTCGGAAACTACGACTTCTGGAAGGAATCTTCTGAACTCGCTGCTAAATTGCTAGCAGACCGTAATGCTAAAGCAGAAGAAAAAATTAAACAATTGCAAGAATTCGTTGCTCGTTTCTCTGCTAACGCTTCTAAATCAAGGCAAGCAACATCACGTAAGAAAATGCTTGATAAGATTGAACTTGAAGAAATTGTACCATCTAGTCGTAAATATCCATTTATTAACTTTAAAGCGGAACGTGAAATCGGTAATGATCTCTTGACAGTAGAAAATCTAACTGTAAAGATTGATGGTGAGACTATTTTAGATAATATCAGCTTTATCTTGCGTCCAGGTGATAAGACAGCGCTTATTGGACAAAATGACATCCAAACGACTGCATTAATTCGTGCAATCATGGGGGACATTGACTACGAAGGAACTGTCAAGTGGGGAGTAACTACTAGCCGTTCTTACTTGCCAAAAGATAACTCGGCAGATTTTGCAGGAGGAGAGTCAATCCTTGACTGGTTGCGTCAATTCGCAAGTAAAGAAGAAGATGACAATACTTTCCTACGTGGCTTCCTCGGCCGTATGCTCTTCTCTGGAGATGAAGTTAACAAACCTGTAAATGTCTTGTCAGGGGGAGAAAAAGTGCGTGTTATGCTTTCAAAACTCATGCTCTTGAAATCAAATGTCCTTGTACTTGATGATCCAACGAATCACTTGGACTTGGAATCTATTTCAAGCTTGAATGATGGATTGAAAAACTTTAAAGAATCAATCATCTTTGCCAGCCATGACCACGAGTTTATTCAAACTCTAGCTAACCATATCATTGTCTTGTCTAAAAATGGCGTCATTGACCGTATCGATGAAACCTATGATGAATTCCTAGAGAATGCAGAAGTACAAGCAAAAGTTAAAGAACTTTGGAAAGACTAAATAAAACTTCAAAACTCAGTTGGGTTAACCAGCTGAGTTTTCTAACATTTTATGAGGTAACATGAAATTATTTTTTAAAACATATTGGACCTATTTTGTTTCTTCCATCATTCCCATAATTATTATGATAGGAGTATATCTATCTCAAGGTATCTACTGGAATAGCGATACATCTCCACTATTAGGAGATGGGTTTCATCAATACGTTATTTTTGATATAGCTCTAAGAAATATCCTACACGGAAATGGTAGTTTGTTCTACACCTTTACAAGTGGCCTCGGATTGAATTTCTATGCCCTATCTAGTTATTACTTGGGTAGTTTCCTTTCACCACTAGTTTACTTTTTTGATCTAACTAATATGCCAGATGCTGTCTATCTGACAACTCTCTTAAAATTTGGATTGATTGGACTGTCAACTTACTTTAGTTTAAATAAATTATTTCAATCGATTCCTAAGCCTTTAAAACTAGCTTTATCTACTTCCTATGCTCTGATGAGTTTCACTGTCAGTCAATTAGAGATAAAAACCTGGCTAGATGTTTTTATCTTGATTCCTTTAATTATAACTGGTTTACATCTACTGATAACTGAAAAGAAATTCCTATTGTACTTTACAAGTCTGTCAATCTTATTTATCCAAAACTATTATTTTGGCTATATGACAGCATTGTTTCTTATTTTCTGGTATCTCTGTCAAATTTCGTGGGACTTTAAAACCCGAAAATCATCGGTTCTTGATTTTGTCGTGACCTCCTTTTTAGCTGGTATGGCTAGTTTGATTCTGACTCTTCCTACTCTGTTTGATTTACAGAAACATGGAGAAAAATTAACTGAAGTTACAAAGTTTCAAACTGAAAGTAGCTGGTATCTTGATCTCTTTGCTAAGCAATTCATCGGTTCCTTTGATACAACAAAGTATGGGGCTATCCCAATGATTTTTGTTGGACTACTTCCCTTTATTTTGACCATTTTATTTTTTACACTGACATCCATTAAATTTCACGTGAAACTTATCTATGCAATCTTCTTTGCATTTCTAATTGCAAGCTTTTATATAGAAGCTCTTGATTTATTTTGGCAAGGCATGCATACTCCAAACATGTTTTTACATCGCTATGCTTGGATTTTCTCTACCTTGTTAATTTACACAGCAGCGGAAGTCTTAAATCGTCTGAAAGAAATTAAAATCTGGAATTTTTTAGTTTCGCTTTCTCTTATAGTAACAGGATTTTTAGCTACCATCTATCTAAAATCACATTATTCTTTTTTAACAGATTTGAATATTCTGCTTACTCTTGAATTTTTGGTTGTCTATTCGCTTTTACTCCTTGCAGTTATCAAAAAATTTACATCTGTGAATCTGTTTACCATTCTAATCTCTTTATTTATAATGGTTGAAATGAGTTTAAATGCTTCATCTCAAATGGACGGAATTACTAAAGAATGGGGCTTTGCTTCTCGAAGTGCATATAGTAGAGATATCCCAGCTATGGACTCTTTCTCAACATATATTGGAAACCAATTTACTCGTACTGAGAAACTAGAAACTCAGACAGGAAATGACAGTATGAAATTCAACTACAATGGAATCTCTCAATTTTCATCTGTTCGAAATCGTTCAGCAAGCTCTACTTTGGATAAACTTGGTTTTAAATCCTCTGGGACTAATCTCAATCTCCGCTATGCCAATAATAGTATTTTGGTTGATAGTTTATTTGGAATCCAGTACAATATCTCAGAAAGTCCTATTGATAAGTATGGTTTTAAAGATATCTATCAACAAGATAATCTTACCCTATATGAAAATCAATTCTCTCTTCCGATTGCATTTGCTAGTCAATCTGTTTACAATGATGTCAAGTTCAATGAACACACTTTGGATAATCAGGCCTCGTTTTTAAATCAACTTGCTAACGTCGATTTTGATTATTTTTCTCCAATCCTTTATGAAAAAACTGAAAATACTAATGATTTGATTAGTGTCACAAGCTCTTCAAATGAGGATGCATCAATACAGTATCAAATTGAAGTGCCAGAAAACAGCCAAGTTTATCTTTCTTTCACAAACCTTCACTTTTCTAATGACAAACAAAAAAAGGTTGACATACTTGTCAATGGGAAAAAGAAAACTTTTACAACTGATAATGTCTTCTCCTTCTTTAATCTAGGATATACAAAAGAGAAAAAAACTTTCAATATCAATGTTAGTTTCCCTGGAAATTCACAAGTATCATTTGAATCTCCTACCTTCTATCGTTTAGATACCCAAACTTTAACTGAGGCTATTCAAAAAATCAAAGAACAACCTGTAACAGTATCAACTTCTAAAAACAAGGTTTTTGCTACATATGATGTCCAACAAGATACATCTATTTTCTTCACCATTCCTTATGACAAAGGTTGGTCTGCCTACCAAGATGGTAAGAAAATAGAAATTAAACAAGCTCAAACTGGATTTATGAAAGTTGATGTTCCCAAGGGGAAAGGAACTATTACACTCTCCTTCATTCCCAATGGTTTTATTACTGGAGCAATTTGTTCCTTTACTTCTCTCTTACTATTTGGAACCTATAATCACAGACGAAAGTCATCTAAGGCATAAAAAATCGACCAATTAATCGGTCGATTTTTTTAATCTTCTTCCATTTTCTTAGGTTGATAGGCTAGCATACCTAAACCAATAAATAGAGCTAGTATCACGGCAAGAAAAACGACTTGATGATGAATATTTCCTGTCATAGAGATTGTTTGTCGTAATCCCGAAACTGAATAACTCATTGGTAACCAGGGATTAATAGCTCTAAAGAAATCATTTGTCAAGGCAAGTGGGTAAGTACCTGCACTTGATGCTAACTGTAATAAAAGCAAAATAAGAGAAAAGAAAGCTCCTATACGGCTATTCCATGTTGTTAAAGCGGTCACCATGGACATGAATACTAAACTTGTTAGGATAATGAGAATAAATGTTCTCATCTCATGATTTGCAGTTAAACCAATAAGATGAACTCCTCCATATACCAAAATCCCTGCTAAAACAGCTATAATACCATTTATTTCAGCTCGAGATTTCAACCAAGCCCAACGACTCTCTGGATGACGTCCTGAAGGTAACTTCGCAAAGATCATATTCGTTGATATTGCTGCAACAAAGAGAGCAACTGATATCATATAAGGAGCCATTGCGATTCCATTTACAGGAACTTGGTCATTGTCTGTTTTTGAAAGATTGAGTGGATTTGACAAAATCTCTGCATTTTGAGATTCCGTAGATGCTGATTTGAGTTGATCACTAGCATTACCTAATCCTTGTCCTAAAGAAGCAACTCCTGTCTGTAAACCTTCCAATCCAGAAGTTAACTTTGTTCCACCTTCTGCTAGTTTCCCAGCTCCATCTGCCAATTTATTAGCTCCACTTTCTAATTGAGAAGCACCTGAAAGTAACTGACTGGATTTGTCTGCTAATTGACCAGATCCTGATTGTAATTTATCAACTCCTGCCATTAATTCTTGACTCTTTTGATTCAATTGGTTAGAGCTATTTGATAATTTTTCAATACCAGACACTAATTCTGGAGTTTTTTCAACTAATTGACCAACTCCTGCTGTCAAGTTAAACGATTTTTGTGTCAAGGTAGTTGAGCCTGAAACTAGTTGATCCAAACTACCTGTCAAGGTGGAATTCTTTTCACTTAGTTTACTTGCGCCTTGAGAAACTTTATCAACACCTGCAGTATATGCATTTACCCCCGATGTAATCGACTGACTAGCAGGAACTAATTTACTCGTCACTGCTCCCTGTATTTCTGTTAATCCACTTGACAATCCTGTCAAAGAAGTAGAAGCAAGCGGTAATACTTGATTAGCTTGATTTTTTAATGTCGAAAGATTTGAAGATTGATTTTGTAAGTTTTCCAAACTTCCCTGTAAACCTTGTACTAAAGCTATTATTGACTGAGCCGATTGAATACTATCAGTCGAATTTTGAGATACAGAAGCGCTTATCTCAGCTTGTTGCTCACTTGTCAATGATTGATAAGCTGCTGTCGATTGAATATTTGCTAATGTAGTCGCTTTATCAGACTGAGCACTTGCTAACATTTGATTAGAAAGAGATACTATACTTGATAAAACAGAATCTAAGTGTTTTGTATCTCCAACATCAATATTTTGAATAGCTTGATTTAACTGATTCAAACCAGAAGATAATTGAGCAATTTGATCTTTTTGCTCAGACGAAGCATCTAACTTGCTAGAAAGCTGTTGAATTCCTTCACTTAATTGCTCCACACCCATTCGAAGTGTAGCTGATTGATTGGATAACTGATTAGCACCTGTTGCAAGACTTCCCACTCCGTTTGTATAGGCACTAACACCAGATGAAAATTGATTAAGACCAGCATTGAGCTGAGAAACACTGCTAGTATAGGACTCTACACCAGTATATAGTTGATTGATTCCTCCTACTAATTCAGGACTTTTAGAAGATAATTGACCTAACCCACTATCTAATTGACTCACTGCACCAGTATATGTAACTAAACCACTATTAAAATTCCCTAAGCCAAGATGAAGTTGTCCAACACCAGAGACATAAGAGGATAATCCTTTAGTAAACTGCTCCGTTCCATTTGAAAATGTTAAACTTGAATCTGCTAAAGAGTGTAGGTTAGTAGTTAATGTTTGACTTCCTGCCACTAACTGATCTGCTCCATCAGTTAGTTTTTCACTTCCAGAAGCTGCTTTACTCATACCATCCTTTAATTCGACCATCTTATCAAATAAAGCTTTAGTATAGGTCTCGGTTACATTGGTAGAAACATTCTGCTTCAATTGTGTCATCGCAGAATCGCTCATCTTGCTAGCAATAAAACTATGACCACTTGAAGTCTGATAATCGATTTTCATTTGCTCTGGATGATCCGTTAAAATCGAAGCTGCTTTTTCAGATAAATCACTTGGTAAAGTCACTACCATATAGTAATCGCCATCTTCCAATCCCTTCTTACCTTCCTCTTCATCTACGAAATGAAAATCTAAGGTTTTATTTTCTTTTAAATTGGACACCATGTCTTTTCCTATTGCCATGGTATTACCGTTATAGGAAGCCTCTTTATCATGATTGACAACTGCCACAGGTAAGTCAGACAATTGCCCATATGGATCCCACATTGATGACAAAAATATGATATTGTACAGAGCTGGAATAAGAGAAATCCCTATCATGACAATAATAAAAGTTGGTTTTTTAAAAATTGCTTTCCATTCTTTAAACATATCTTCTCCTTTTTTAAACATATTGTCTAAAATTTTGATATAATAGATTATACATTAAAAAATCTAAATTACAAGATAAAAAATCCATTTTTAGACAGATGGTCTAATTTGTTTACAAGGAGGAAATATGCAAGAAAGTAACAAACGCTTAAAAACAAAGCGAACTATTGAAAATGCTATGGTACAACTACTGATGGAACAGCCATTTGATCAAATTTCTACTGTCAAGTTAGCAGAAAAAGCCGGAATTAGTCGTTCCAGCTTCTATACTCACTATAAGGATAAGTATGATATGATTGAGCACTATCAAAGCAAGCTATTTCATACATTTGAATATATTTTTCAAAAACATGCTTATCACAAAAGAAATGCTATTTTAGAAGTCTTTGAATATCTAGAGTCAGAACCACTTCTGGCTGCTCTTCTTTCTGAAAATGGGACCAAAGAAATCCAAAATTTCTTACGAAATAAACTTCATATCATGCTCAGTACAGATTTACAAAAGCGATTTATGCAACTGAATCTCAATACCACTGAATTAGAATACAGTAGCATCTATCTAACTCACGCACTTTTTGGTGTTTGCCAAACTTGGATTGCACATGGAAAAAAAGAAAGTCCTCAAGAAATAACAGACTTCCTTATGAAAATGCTTGGTGATACAAATTGATACAAAAAAGGAACACAGCTGTGTTCCTTTTTATCTACACTCCGCCAGTAGGACTCGAACCTACGACATCATGATTAACAGTCATGCGCTACTACCAACTGAGCTATGGCGGATAAAATAGTCCGTACGGGATTCGAACCCGTGTTACCGCCGTGAAAAGGCGGTGTCTTAACCCCTTGACCAACGGACCTTCTATCTGTAGCAGATATAACCATTATATCAATTTCTTGCTAATTGTCAATTACTTTTGAGTTTTTTTCTCTAGAATATCTTTTAATTTTCTAATTTTTAATCTTGAAATAGGACAACGATGGTCTTCATAGAAAACAATTTCTAGGTTTTTTCGATCAATTTCTCTGATGTTGCCTATATTTACCAAAAATGACTTATGAGGAGAATAAAATCGCTGAGTATGTTTGTCCTTTTCCTGAATATCTGTCATGGTACCATAAAATTCTTTTGCAAAATTCTTACCAATAATGCGCAATTTATGAGAGACTCCTGTCGTTTCAATATACAGAATGTCATGGTAAGGGATTTTTAAATCATTTCCCTTGTAATTGTAGTCAAAATAATCTACCACATCTTCATTTTCAAGTAACATACTCTTCGTGTAGAAGATATTCTGCTCAATTCTCTTCTTAAATAACTCATCATTGATATCCTTATCAACAAAATCTAAGGCTGATACCTGATATTTATAGGTTAGAGTCGCAAACTCTGATCGACTGGTGATAAAGACGATAATAGCGTAAGGATTGTAATGACGAATGAGCTGAGCCACTTCAAATCCCTTTTTCTCAATTCCATGAATATCAATATCTAGAAAATAAAGCTGGTTTACTTCATCATTTTCGATATATTCCTTAAACTCACGAACTTTTCCCGTTGTCTTGTATGATATTGGAATATTCGATTCTTTCGAAATTTCATCCAATATTCTCTCTAGTCTCACTTGATGTTCAATAACATCTTCTAAAATTAAAACTTTCATTCAAATTCCCTCTTAAATCTAATGATTTGTCTAAATGTACTGCCTTCCATCTCTGTTTCTAAAATAATGTTGTTGTACTTATCCAGTAGTTCTTTCACATTATTTAATCCTACTCCGCGATTTCTTCCCTTAGTAGAGAATCCTAAAGCAAATAGATCTCCTGAAGGAGTCATCGTCATTTTACATGAATTCTGAATCACAATCACTGTTTCAGTTTCCATCTTAATAACTGCTACTTCCATCTGCTTTTTATAACTATCAGCCGATCCTTCGACAGCATTGTTCAATAAAACACTCATAATACGAACTAAATCCAGAAGGTCTATTGGTAGTCTAGTAATTATATCTTTTACTTCCAGTGTAAACTCTACACCGTTATTTCGAGCATAGACAATTGACTGAGCAACCAAACTTCGTAAAGCTGAATCTTCTATGTTGTTCAAATCAAAGTAAGTGTACTTATCTGAGCGCAGTTTGTGATTGGCTTTAACCAAAACTTCGTTGTAAACTCTGTCAATTTCCTGTAAATTACCACTGTCAATTGCCATCTGCATACTGACAAGCATCCCAGCATAATCATGTCGAAAACCACGAATTTCATTATACAAACCGACAATTTCATCTGTGTAGTTTTGTAAATGTTTCTGTTCAAATTTCTTCTGCTTCAAAGCAATCTCTTTCTCCATTTGATCTTTATGTGAATTCATTGCAAAAAAGGTTAAAAGGAGAGAAATAAAGACGATAGATGATAAAATACTTCCAAAACTATTCAAATGTTTAATCGTACTTACCATATCTGAAACGAAAGATACAATATGGAGCAGTAGCAAAGCAAAAAATACTTTTGTCAAGAAAGGATAGAGGTAGTCTTTATCAAAATAGTTTAGATCCAAATGGAAATAATGAATGATTTTTAAGATAACGACATAAGTCAACACCGTTACAAGGAAAAAGAATGGTTCATAATATTGTAAAACAAAATTGTCTCCTGTTAGAGAGGATAAAGTTACGGACAAAAAGTTATGAGTGCTCTCATATAAAAGAGATAGTAGTAAACTTAGGAATAGTCCTCTATCCCTCTCATACTGTTTAATCCATCGAAAATAGGAATATAATACCAAAGGAAATAAAAATTTTACAATCCCTAAGTCATCTAAATGTAGAAGATATGATGGAAAATCAAGTACTATTTCTGTTAGTAATATATAAGCACTAAAAACGTATAGTTCTTTTCTATTTATTTGACCTTTACAAATTAAACGGTAACTGTGACTAATAATTAAAAAATAAACAATAACTAACCCAACTCCAAATAAATTCATTACTCTTTCCCCTTATTTCATTACTTTTTTCGTGGGAAAATAAAATCAAAGCGGATTTTTGGAAGTCTACTTTCCCCACCTTGAATCTCCTGCAAGTCTTTTTCCTTCAAGGCTACAAACTGTTCCAATTTAACTGTGTTTTTCATAATAAAATCTCCTTAAATGTTTTTTTCTTGTAAGCTAACTTACAAAAACTATTATACAAAATGGAATTTCGTTTTAGATAAAATTCTCTCAACTGTCATTTTTTTCTCCCCAAGTGTACTTTTTTAAGAAAAAAGCCGGGAAAATTCCCAGCTTTGCTACTATATTGATCCCAGCAGGATTCGAACCTGCGACCGTTCGCTTAGAAGGCGAATGCTCTATCCAGCTGAGCTATGAGACCTAATATAGCTATTCTACCAAAAATTCAATTGAAAGTCAATTTTCTATTTATGATAGGGCGAGCCCTGCTGTATTGTAAAAGCCCGATAGATTTGTTCAACAAGGACTAGTCTCATTAACTGATGGGGCAAGGTTAAACGGCCAAAACTAACAGAGAGATTGGCTCTCTTTTTTACATCCTGTGCTAATCCCAGACTCCCTCCAATAATAAATGTAAGAGTAGAAAATCCTTTTATAGAAGCTTCTTCTAGCTGCTTACTAAATTCTTCTGAGGAGAAAGTTCTCCCTTCGATAGCCAACACAATCACGAAATCACGGTCACCAACTTTTGATAAAATTCTCTGACCTTCTATTCCTAAAATCTTTTGATTTTCTGATTCACTGGCCCTATCTGGTGTTTTTTCATCTGCTAGCTCAATCATTTCAAGCTTAGCAAATCGAGAAATTCGTTTTAAATACTCTGCAATACCATCTTTCAAATACTTTTCTTTCAGTTTCCCAACTGTTACAACTTTAATTTTCATGACTCTATTCTAACATATTCTCTATTTTTTCACATCTTATTCACAAAACAAAAGGTTAATTTTAGCCGAGAAAACCACAGATTTTTGAAAGTTATCCACAATCTGTGAAAAACTTTTTGTGTTTAAGTTATAATTAAGCTAGTCAGTTTATACTTTCAGTAATTCAAAAATATGGAGGCAAATATGAAACATTTAAAAACATTTTACAAAAAAGGGTTTCAATTATTAGTCGTTATCGTCATTAGCTTTATTAGTGGAGCCTTGGGTAGCTTTTCAATAAACCAACTAACTCAAAAAAGTACTGTAAGTACCTCTAACAACAATAGTACTATTACACAGACTGCCTATAAGAATGAAAATTCAACAACACAGGCTGTTAACAAAGTAAAAGATGCTGTTGTTTCAGTTATTACTTATTCAGCAAACAGACAAAATAGCGTATTTGGTAATGATGATACTGACACAGATTCTCAGCAAATCTCTAGTGAAGGATCTGGGGTTATTTATAAAAAGAATGACAAAGAAGCTTACATCGTCACCAATAATCACGTTATAAATGGCGCCAGCAAAGTAGATATTCGTTTGTCAGATGGAACTAAAGTACCCGGAGAAATTGTCGGAGCGGACACTTTCTCTGATATTGCTGTCGTCAAAATCTCTTCAGAAAAAGTGACAACAGTAGCTGAGTTTGGTGATTCTAGCAAGTTAACCGTAGGAGAAACTGCCATTGCTATTGGTAGCCCATTGGGTTCTGAATATGCAAATACTGTCACTCAGGGTATTGTATCTAGTCTTAATCGAAATGTATCTTTAAAATCTGAAGATGGACAAGCCATTTCTACAAAAGCCATCCAAACTGATACTGCTATTAACCCAGGTAACTCTGGTGGCCCACTAATCAATATTCAAGGACAGGTTATCGGAATTACCTCAAGTAAAATTGCAACAAATGGAGGAACATCTGTAGAAGGTCTTGGTTTTGCAATCCCTGCAAATGATGCTATCAATATTATTGAACAGTTAGAAAAGAACGGAAAAGTTACTCGTCCAGCTTTGGGAATTCAAATGGTCAATCTCTCAAATATTAATACAAGTGATATTAGAAGACTGAATATTCCAAGCAATGTAACATCTGGTGTAGTTGTTCGTTCTGTGCAAAGTAATATGCCTGCCAATGGTCACCTTGAAAAATACGATGTTATTACAAAAGTAGATGACAAGGAAATTGCTTCATCAACAGACTTACAAAGTGCTCTTTACAATCATTCTATCGGAGATACCATTAAAATAACTTACTATCGTAACGGTAAAGAAGAAACTACATCTATTAAACTTGACAAGAGTTCAGGTGATTTAGAATCTTAATTGACATCTATGTAAAGAAAGCTTTACATAAGATAAAAGATGTGTTAGTGTAGAATCATGGAAAAATTTGAAATGATTTCTATCACAGATATACAGAAAAATCCCTATCAACCTCGAAAAGAATTTGATGGAGAAAAACTACATGAACTAGCACAGTCTATCAAAGAAAATGGGGTCATTCAACCGATTATTGTTCGTCAATCTCCTGTTATTGGTTATGAAATCCTTGCAGGAGAGAGACGCTATCGGGCTTCACTTTTAGCTGGTCTAAGGTATATCCCAGCTGTTGTTAAGCAGCTTTCAGATCAAGAGATGATGGTCCAGTCCATCATTGAAAATTTGCAAAGAGAAAATTTAAATCCAATAGAAGAAGCACGCGCCTATGAATCTCTTGTAGAGAAAGGATTTACCCATGCTGAAATTGCAGATAAAATGGGTAAGTCTCGTCCTTATATCAGCAACTCCATTCGCTTGCTGTCCTTGCCAGAACAGATCCTTTCAGAAGTAGAAAGTGGTAAACTATCACAAGCCCATGCGCGTTCTCTCGTTGGGTTGAATAAGGAACAACAAGACTATTTCTTTCAACGAATTATATGTGAAGACATTTCTGTAAGGAAATTAGAAGCTCTTCTGACAGAGAAAAAACAAAAGAAACTTCAAAAAACGAATCATTTCATACAAAATGAAGAAGAACAGTTAAAAAAACTACTCGGATTAGATGTAGAAATCAAACTGTCTAAAAAAGACAGTGGAAAAATCATTATTTCTTTTTCAAATCAAGAAGAATACAGTAGAATTATCAACAGCCTGAAATAAGGCTGTTCTTTTATTTTTTTATCTCACAAGGTTATCCACTATTTTTTTCAAAAAAAAGCTTCATAAATCAACAGTTTCTGATTTTATCCCCAACCTGTGGATAAAACTTGATAACATTGTGGATTATTTTTCACAGCTTGTGGAAAATTCTTGCTATCTATGGTAAAATAAATCTAGCATTAAACTTTTAAATAGTAAAGGAGGAGAAAAGGATTGAAAGAAAAACAATTTTGGAATCGTATATTAGAATTTGCACAAGAAAGACTAACTCGATCCATGTATGATTTCTATGCTATTCAAGCTGAACTCATTAAGGTAGAAGAAAATGTTGCCACTATATTTTTACCACGATCTGAAATGGAAATGGTCTGGGAAAAACAACTAAAAGATATCATTGTAGTAGCTGGTTTTGAGATTTATGATGCTGAAATAACCCCCCACTATATTTTCACCAAGCCTCAAGATACGATTATCCCACAAGTTGAAGAAGCTCCAAATTCAACTCTCTATGACTATAGTCCAAAGTTAGCATCTATTCCTTATTCGGATACTGGATTAAAAGAAAAGTATACCTTTGATAATTTTATCCAAGGGGATGGAAATGTTTGGGCAGTATCAGCCGCCCTGGCTGTCTCTGAAGATTTGGCCTTGACCTATAATCCTCTTTTTATCTATGGAGGACCTGGGCTTGGTAAGACTCACTTACTCAATGCCATTGGGAATGAGATTTTGAAAAATATTCCTGATGCGCGTGTGAAGTACATTCCTGCTGAAAGCTTTATAAACGACTTTCTTGAACATCTGAGACTGGGTGAAATGGATAAGTTCAAAAAAACCTACCGTAGCCTCGATCTCTTGTTAATTGATGATATTCAATCGCTGAGTGGAAAAAAAGTTGCAACTCAGGAAGAATTTTTCAATACTTTCAATGTTCTCCATAACAATCAAAAACAAATTGTTCTGACTAGTGATCGTAGCCCTAAACACTTAGAGGGCCTTGAAGAAAGACTTGTCACGCGCTTTAGCTGGGGCTTGACGCAAAATATCACACCACCTGACTTTGAGACACGTATTGCCATTTTACAAAGCAAAACAGAGAATTTAGACTACCATTTCCAAAGTGATACCCTAGAATACCTAGCTGGTCAATTTGATTCAAACGTCCGAGAACTTGAAGGAGCAATCAACGACATCACTTTAATCGCCCGAGTGAAGAAGATTAAGGATATCACTATCGATATCGCTGCAGAGGCTATTAGGGCACGCAAACAAGATGTTAGCCAAATGCTCGTCATCCCAATTGATAAAATCCAAAATGAAGTTGGTAACTTTTATGGTGTCAGCGTCAAAGAAATGAAGGGAAGCAGACGCCTTCAAAATATTGTGTTAGCCCGTCAAGTAGCCATGTATTTATCTAGAGAATTAACAGATAATAGTCTTCCAAAAATTGGGAAGGAATTTGGTGGTAAAGATCACACAACAGTCATTCATGCCCATGCCAAAATTAAATCTTTGATTGATGAAGACGATAATTTACGTTTAGAAATTGAATCAATCAAAAAGAAAATCAAATAACTTGTGGATAACTTTTACTTTATTATCTTTTTTATCCACATTTTTTAAACAAGCCCAAAAACTTGATATGACTTGTTTAAAGTCTGTTTTCCACAGATTTCACAGACTCTATTATTACTATTATCCTTCTAATACTAAAAATAAATAAAGGAGAATCCATGATTCATTTTTCAATTAATAAAAATTTATTTCTACAAGCCTTAAATACTACTAAGAGAGCTATTAGCTCTAAAAATGCCATTCCTATTTTATCAACCGTCAAAATTGACGTAACCAATGAAGGTGTTACTTTAATTGGTTCAAATGGTCAAATTTCAATTGAAAATTTTATTTCTCAAAAAAATGAAGATGCTGGTTTGTTAATTACTTCTTTAGGTTCGATCCTTCTTGAAGCTTCTTTCTTCATCAATGTGGTATCTAGTCTACCTGATGTGACTCTTGATTTTAAAGAAATTGAACAAAATCAAATTGTTTTAACTAGTGGCAAATCAGAAATTACCCTAAAAGGAAAAGATAGCGAACAGTATCCACGAATCCAAGAAATTTCAGCAAGCACTCCTTTGGTTCTTGAAACAAAATTACTTAAGAAAATTATCAATGAAACAGCTTTTGCTGCAAGTACACAAGAAAGTCGTCCAATTTTAACAGGTGTTCATTTTGTATTGAGCCAACACAAAGAGTTAAAAACAGTTGCAACAGACTCTCATCGTCTAAGCCAGAAAAAATTGACTCTTGAAAAAAATAGTGATGATTTTGATGTCGTCATTCCTAGCCGTTCTCTACGCGAATTTTCAGCAGTATTTACAGACGATATTGAAACTGTAGAGATTTTCTTTGCCAACAATCAAATCCTCTTTAGAAGCGAAAATATTAGCTTCTATACTCGTTTGTTAGAAGGTAACTATCCTGATACAGATCGCTTGATTCCGACAGACTTTAACACTACTATTACTTTTGATGTGGTAAACTTACGTCAGTCAATGGAGCGTGCTCGCCTTTTATCAAGTGCGACTCAAAATGGTACTGTGAAGCTTGAAATTAAAGGTGGTATTGTTAGCGCCCATGTTCATTCTCCAGAAGTTGGTAAAGTAAACGAAGAAATCGATACTGATCAGGTGACTGGTGAAGATTTGACTATTAGTTTCAACCCAACTTACTTGATTGATTCTCTTAAGGCTTTAAATAGCGAAAAGGTGACCATTAGCTTTATCTCAGCTGTTCGTCCATTTACTCTTGTTCCAGCAGACACTGATGAGGACTTCATGCAGCTCATTACACCAGTTCGTACAAATTAAGTGAAAGAGGTTGAGCCTGGCTCGCCTCTTTTATGATATAATCGAAAAAGAAAAGGAGAGTAGTATGTATCAAGTTGGAAATTTTGTTGAAATGAAAAAACCACATGCTTGCACCATCAAGTCAACAGGTAAAAAGGCCAATCGTTGGGAAATTACACGTGTAGGAGCAGATATCAAAATTAAATGTAGCAATTGTGACCATGTTGTCATGATGGGGCGCTATGATTTTGATCGAAAAATGAATAAAATTATTGACTGAAACCCCTCAGTTAGAGGGTTAGCAAGTTTTCCTTTTTTGTGTTATAATATTAGGGATTGAAATGAAAACGGAGAATGAGAAAATATGGCTTTAACAGCAGGTATCGTTGGTTTGCCAAACGTTGGTAAATCAACACTATTTAATGCAATTACAAAAGCAGGAGCAGAGGCTGCAAACTATCCATTTGCGACGATTGATCCAAACGTTGGAATGGTTGAGGTTCCAGATGAACGCCTACAAAAATTGACTGAAATGATCACTCCTAAAAAGACAGTTCCAACAACATTTGAATTTACAGATATCGCAGGAATTGTAAAAGGAGCTTCAAAAGGAGAAGGGCTAGGGAATAAATTCTTGGCTAATATCCGTGAAGTAGACGCGATTGTTCACGTAGTTCGTGCTTTTGATGATGAAAATGTGATGCGCGAGCAAGGACGTGAAGACGCCTTTGTAGATCCACTTGCGGATATTGATACTATTAACCTGGAGTTGATTCTTGCTGACTTAGAATCAGTTAATAAGCGTTATGCGCGTGTAGAAAAGATGGCACGTACGCAAAAAGATAAAGAATCAGTAGCTGAGTTTAATGTTCTTCAAAAGATTAAACCAGTCCTAGAAGATGGAAAATCAGCTCGAACTATTGAATTTACAGATGAAGAACAAAAAGTTGTCAAAGGTCTCTTCCTTTTGACGACTAAACCAGTGCTCTATGTTGCCAATGTGGATGAGGATGTTGTTTCAGAACCTGACTCTATCGACTATGTTAAACAAATTCGTGAATTCGCAGAGACAGAAAATGCTGAAGTAGTCGTTATTTCTGCGCGTGCTGAGGAAGAAATTTCTGAGTTAGACGAAGAAGATAAGCAAGAGTTTCTTGAAGCACTTGGTTTGACAGAGTCAGGCGTTGACAAGTTGACTCGTGCAGCTTACCACTTACTTGGATTGGGAACTTACTTCACAGCTGGTGAAAAAGAAGTTCGCGCTTGGACCTTTAAACGTGGTATGAAGGCTCCTCAAGCAGCTGGTATTATCCACTCAGACTTTGAAAAAGGATTTATTCGTGCAGTAACTATGTCATATGAGGATCTAGTGAAATATGGATCTGAAAAGGCTGTAAAAGAAGCTGGGCGCTTGCGTGAAGAAGGAAAAGAATATATCGTTCAAGATGGCGATATCATGGAATTCCGCTTTAATGTCTAATAATATTTAACAAATAGTGTCAATTAGGTTGGAAAAAAATTCCAACCCTTTTGGCTTTTGAAAGGAAAAATAAATGACCAAATTACTTGTAGGATTAGGAAATCCAGGAGATAAATATTTTGAGACCAAACACAATGTTGGATTTATGTTGATTGACCAACTAGCGAAGAAACAGAATGTCACTTTTACACACGATAAGATATTTCAAGCTGACCTAGCATCCTTTTTCCTAAATGGAGAAAAAATTTATCTGGTCAAACCAACGACATTTATGAATGAAAGTGGAAAAGCGGTTCATGCTTTATTGACTTATTATGGTTTGGATATTGAAGATTTACTCATCATTTACGATGACCTTGACATGGAAGTTGGGAAAATTCGTTTAAGAGCAAAAGGTTCAGCAGGTGGTCATAATGGTATCAAGTCTATTATTCAACATATTGGAACCCAAACCTTTAATCGTGTTAAAATTGGAATCGGAAGACCTAAAAATGGCATGTCAGTTGTTCACCATGTTTTGAGTACCTTTGACAAGGATGATTATATTGGTATTTTACAGTCTATTGACAAAGTTGACGATTCTGTAAACTACTATTTACAAGAGAAAAACTTTGAAAAAACGATGCAGAGGTATAACGGATAAATGGTGACCTTATTAGATTTATTCTCAGAAAATGATCAGATAAAAAAATGGCATCAAAATCTGACAGATAAGAAAAGACAATTAATCTTAGGCTTGTCAACTTCTACAAAAACTTTAGCAATTGCTAGTAGTTTGAGACAGGAAGATAAGATTGTGTTATTGACGTCAACTTATGGAGAAGCCGAAGGACTTGTTAGTGATCTTATATCTATCTTGGGTGAGGAACTTGTCTATCCATTTTTGGTAGATGACTCCCCTATGGTCGAGTTTTTGATGTCTTCACAAGAAAAAATCATTTCACGGGTTGAAGCCTTGCGTTTTTTGACTGATTCATCTAAGAAAGGGATTTTAGTTTGTAATATCGCAGCAAGTCGATTGATTTTACCGTCTCCCAATGCATTTAAAGATAGTATTGTAAAAATAACAGTTGGTGAAGAATATGACCAACACGCACTTATCCATCAGTTAAAAGAGATAGGCTATCGAAAAGTTACGCAAGTACAAACTCAGGGAGAGTTTAGTATACGAGGAGATATTTTAGATATTTTTGAAATATCCCAGTTAGAACCTTGCCGAATTGAGTTTTTTGGTGATGAAATTGATGGTATTAGGTTATTTGAAGTCGAAACACAATTATCGAAAGAAAATCAGACAGAACTCACTATCTTTCCAGCTAGTGATATGTTTTTGAGAGAAAAGGATTATCAACGAGGACAGTCAGCTTTAGAAAAACAAATTTCAAAAACGTTATCACCGATTTTGAAATCCTATCTAGAAGAAATTCTTTCAAGTTTTCACCAAAAACAAATACATTCAGATTCACGGAAGTTTTTATCTTTGTGCTATGAAAAGACATGGACTGTCTTTGACTATATTGAAAAAGATACCCCAGTATTCTTTGATGATTATCAGAAATTGATGAATCAGTATGAAGTCTTTGAAAGGGAGTTAGCACAATACTTTACAGAAGAATTACAGAACAGTAAAGCATTTTCTGAGATGCAGTATTTTGCAGATACAGAGCAAATCTATAAAAAACAGAGTCCGGTTACCTTTTTCTCTAATCTGCAAAAGGGGTTAGGCAATCTCAAGTTTGACCAAATTTATCAATTTAATCAATATCCTATGCAGGAGTTTTTCAATCAATTTTCTTTTCTAAAAGAAGAAATTGAGCGATACAAAAAAATGGATTATACTATTATCCTGCAGTCTAGCAATTCAATGGGAAGTAAAACATTGGAGGATGTTTTAGAGGAATACCAGATTAAATTGGATTCTAGAGATAAGTCAAGTGTTTGTAAAGAATCTGTAAACTTAATTGAGGGTAATCTCAGACATGGTTTTCATTTTGTAGATGAAAAGGTTTTATTGATAACTGAACATGAGATTTTTCAAAAGAAATTGAAACGTCGTTTTCGAAGACAACATGTTTCAAACGCAGAGAGATTAAAAGATTACAATGAACTTGAAAAAGGAGATTACGTTGTTCACCATATCCATGGAATTGGTCAATATCTAGGGATTGAAACAATTGAAATCAAAGGGATTCACCGTGATTATGTCAGTGTTCAATACCAAAACGGGGATCAAATCTCTATCCCAGTGGAACAGATTCATCTACTTTCCAAATACGTTTCAAGTGACGGTAAAGCTCCTAAACTCAATAAATTAAATGACGGTCATTTCAAAAAAGCCAAGCAAAAAGTTAAGAACCAGGTAGAGGATATAGCTGACGATTTAATCAAACTTTATTCTGAGCGCAGCCAGTTGAAGGGTTTTGCTTTCTCAGCTGATGATGAGGATCAACATGCTTTTGATGATGCCTTCCCTTATGTTGAAACGGATGATCAACTTCGTAGTGTTGAGGAAATCAAGAGAGATATGCAGGCTTCTCAGCCAATGGATCGACTTTTAGTTGGGGATGTTGGTTTTGGAAAGACTGAAGTTGCTATGCGTGCAGCCTTTAAGGCAGTCAATGATCACAAACAGGTTGTCGTCTTAGTTCCGACGACGGTTTTAGCGCAACAGCACTATACGAATTTTAAGGAACGATTCCAAAATTTTGCAGTTAATATTGATGTATTGAGTCGCTTTAGAAGTAAAAAAGAGCAGACTGAAACACTTGAAAAATTGAAAAACGGTCAAGTTGATATTTTGATTGGAACCCATCGTGTTTTGTCAAAAGATGTTGTGTTTGCTGATTTGGGCTTGATGATTATTGATGAGGAACAGCGATTTGGTGTCAAGCATAAGGAAACCTTGAAAGAACTGAAAAAACAAGTAGATGTCCTGACCTTGACAGCAACGCCAATTCCTCGTACCCTTCACATGTCTATGTTGGGAATCAGAGATTTGTCTGTTATTGAAACTCCGCCGACTAATCGTTATCCAGTGCAAACCTATGTTTTAGAAAAGAATGATAGTGTGATTCGTGATGCTGTATTGCGTGAAATGGAACGTGGAGGTCAAATTTACTATCTTTACAATAAAGTTGACACAATTGACCAGAAGGTTTCAGAATTACAGGAGTTGATTCCAGAGGCTTCGATTGGGTATGTTCATGGGCAAATGAGTGAGATTCAGTTAGAAAATACTCTACTGGATTTCATTGAAGGTCAGTATGATATTTTGGTGACAACTACCATTATTGAGACAGGAGTGGACATTCCAAATGCCAATACTTTATTTATTGAAAATGCGGATCATATGGGCTTGTCAACCTTGTATCAGTTAAGAGGAAGAGTCGGTCGTAGTAATCGTATTGCTTATGCCTATCTCATGTATCGTCCAGAAAAATCAATCAGTGAAGTCTCCGAGAAGAGATTAGAAGCGATTAAAGGATTTACAGAATTGGGCTCTGGATTTAAGATTGCAATGCGAGATCTTTCGATTCGTGGAGCAGGAAATCTTTTAGGAAAATCCCAGTCTGGTTTCATTGATTCTGTTGGTTTTGAATTGTATTCGCAGTTATTGGAGGAAGCTATTGCTAAACGACATGGTAATGGGAATACAAGAACCAAAGGAAATACCGAATTGATTTTACAAATTGATGCCTATCTTCCTGATACTTATATTTCAGACCAACGACATAAGATTGAAATTTATAAAAAAATTCGTCAAATTGACAACCGTGTCAACTATGAAGAGTTACAAGAAGAGTTGATGGACCGATTTGGAGAGTACCCAGACGTAGTAGCCTATCTTTTAGAGATTGGTTTGATTAAGTCTTATCTTGACAAGGTCTTTGTTCAACGTGTGGAACGAAAAGAAAATAAGATTACAGTTCAATTTGAAAAAATTACTAAGCGATTGTTCTTGGCTCAAGATTATTTTAAAGCTTTATCCGCAACGAACTTAAAAGCAGCCATAGCTGAGAATAAGGGATTAATGGAAGTTGTATTTTATGTTCGAAACAAGAAGGACTATGAAATTTTAGAAGGTATGCTCATTTTTGGAGAAAGTTTATTAGAGATAAAAGTGTCGAAAGAAGGCAATTCCCTTTAACATTTTTCTTCTATAAAGTAGATAAAAATGATACAATAATAATTTGAGGTAATAAAAATGAGATTAGACAAATATTTAAAAGTATCAAGAATTATCAAGCGTCGTACAGTCGCAAAAGAAGTAGCAGATAAAGGTAGAATCAAGGTAAATGGAATCTTGGCAAAAAGTTCAACGGATTTGAAAGTTAATGACCAAGTTGAAATTCGTTTTGGAAATAAGTTGCTACTTGTAAAAGTACTGGAGATGAAAGATAGTACAAAAAAAGAAGATGCAGCAGGCATGTATGAAATTATCAGTGAAACACGGGTAGAAGAAAATGTCTAAAAATATCGTACAATTGAATAATTCTTTTATTCAAAATGAACACCAACGTCGTCGCTATCTGATGAAAGAACGACAAAAACGGAATCGTTTCATGGGTTGGGTTCTTATTTTGATGATTTTATTGTTCATTTTACCAACTTATAATCTTGCTCAAAGCTATCATCAATTACTCCAAAGACGTCAACAGTTATCAGACTTGCAAACTCAGTATCAAACCTTGAGTGAGGAAAAGGAGAAAGAGACAGCTTTTGCCACAAAGTTGAAAGATGAAGATTACGCTGCTAAATACATGCGTGCAAAATATTATTATTCTAAGAATCGGGAAGCTGTTTATACGATTCCTGACTTGCTCCCAAGGTGATAAAATGGAAAATTTATTAGACGTAATTGAGCAATTTTTGAGTCTATCGGATGAAAAGTTGGAAGAGTTGGCTGATAAAAATCAATTATTGCGTTTACAAGAAGAAAAGGAAAGGAAGAATGCGTAAGTTCTTAATTATTTTGTTGCTACCGAGTTTTTTGACTATTTCAAAAGTCGTTAGCACAGAAAAAGAAGTCGTCTATACTTCGAAAGAAATTTATTACCTTTCACAATCTGACTTTGGTATTTATTTTAGAGAAAAGCTAAATTCTCCTATGGTTTATGGAGAAGTTCCTGTTTATGCGAATGAAGATTTAGTGGTAGAAACTGGAAAATTGACTCCCAAAACAAGTTTTCAAATAACCGAGTGGCGCTTAAATAAACAAGGAATTCCAGTGTTTAAGTTATCCAACCATCAATTTATTGCTGCGGACAAACGATTTTTATATGATCAATCAGAGGTAACTCCAACAATAAAAAAAGTATGGTTAGAATCTGATTTTAAACTGTACAATAGTCCTTATGATTTAAAAGAAGTGAAATCATCCTTATCAGCTTATTCGCAAGTATCAATTGATAAGACCATGTTTGTAGAAGGAAGAGAATTTCTACATATTGATCAGGCTGGATGGGTAGCTAAAGAATCAACTTCTGAAGAAGATAATCGGATGAGTAAAGTTCAAGAAATGTTATCGGAAAAATATCAGAAGGATTCATTTTCTATTTATGTTAAGCAACTGACTACTGGAAAAGAGGCTGGTATCAATCAAGATGAAAAGATGTATGCAGCTAGTGTTTTAAAACTACCTTATCTCTATTATGCGCAAGAAAAAATAAATGAAGGTCTTTATCAGTTAGATACGACTGTAAAATACATATCTGCAGTCAATGATTTTCCAGGTTCCTATAAACCAGAAGGAAGTGGTAGTCTTCCTAAAAAAGAGGATAATAAAGAGTATTCTCTAAAGGATTTAATTACGAAAGTATCAAAAGAATCTGATAATGTAGCTCATAATTTATTGGGATATTACATTTCAAACCAATCTGATGCCACATTTAAATCCAAGATGTCTGCTATTATGGGAGATGATTGGGATTCAAAAGAAAAATTGATTTCTTCTAAAATGGCTGGGAAAGTTATGGAAGCTGTTTATAATCAAAATGGATTTGTATTGGATTCTTTGACTAAAACAGATTTTGATAATGAGAGAATTACCAAAGGTGTTTCTGTTAAAGTAGCTCATAAAATTGGAGATGCGGATGAATTTAAGCATGATACAGGTGTTGTCTATGCAGATTCTCCATTTATTCTTTCTATTTTCACTAAAAATTCTGATTATGATACGATTTCTAAGATAGCCAAGGATGTTTATGAGGTTCTAAAATGAGGAAACAAGATTTTTTAAATCATTTTCTCAAGAAGGGATATTTCAAAAAGCATGCTAAGGTGATGCTAGCTCTTTCTGGTGGATTAGATTCTATGTTTCTATTTAAGGTGTTATCTACGTATCAAAAAGAGTTAGAAATTGAATTGATTCTAGCTCATGTGAATCATAAGCAGAGAGTAGAATCAGATTGGGAAGAACAGGAATTAAGGAAGTTAGCTGCTGAAGCAGAGCTTCCTATTTATAACAGCAATTTTTCAGGAGAATTTTCAGAAGCACGTGCTCGACATTTTCGTTATGATTTTTTTCAAGAGGTCATGAAAAAGACAGGTGCGACAGCTTTAGTCACTGCCCACCATGCTGATGATCAGGTGGAAACGATTTTAATGCGCTTGATTCGAGGAACTCGTTTGCGCTATCTATCAGGAATTAAGGAGAAGCAAGTAGTCGGAGAGATAGAAATCATTCGTCCCTTCTTGCATTTTCAGAAAAAAGACTTTCCACCAATTTTTCACTTTGAAGATACATCAAATCAGGAAAATCATTATTTTCGCAATCGTATTCGAAATTCTTATTTACCAGAATTAGAAAAAGAAAATCCTAGATTTAGAGATGCAATCTTAAGCATCGGCAATGAAATTTTAGATTATGACCTAGCTATAGCTGAATTATCAAAGAATATTGATGTGGAAAATTTACAACAGTTATTTTCTTATTCTGAGTCAACACAAAGAGTTTTACTTCAAACTTATCTGAATAGTTTTCCAGATTTGAATCTTACAAAAGCTCAGTTTGAAGAAGTTAGACAAATTTTAAAAACTAAAAGCCAGTATCGTCATCCGCTTAAAAATGGTTATGAATTAGTAAAAGAGTATCAACAGTTTCGGATTTGTAAAATCAGTCCTCAGTCTGATGAAAAGGAAGATGAACTTGTGTTACACTATCAAAATCAGGTATCTTATCAAGGATATTTATTTTCCTTTGGACTTCCTTTAGATGGTGAATTAATTCAGCAGGTACCTGTTTCACGGGAAACATCAATACACATTCGTCATCGAAAAACAGGAGATTTTTTGATTCAAAATGGGCATAGAAAAAAACTCAGACGTCTATTTATTGATTTGAAAATCCCTATGGAAAAGCGAAAATCAGCTCTGATTATTGAGCAATTTGGTGAAATTGTCTCAATTTTGGGAATTGCGACCAGTAATTTGAGTAAAAACACGAAAAATGATATAATGAACACTGTACTTTATATAGAAAAAATAGATAGGTAAAAAAATGTTAGAAAACGATATTAAAAAAATCCTCGTTTCACACGATGAAATTACAGAAGCTGCTAAAAAATTAGGTGCCCAACTCACTAAAGACTATGCAGGAAAAAATCCAATCTTAGTTGGGATTTTAAAAGGATCTATTCCTTTTATGGCTGAATTAGTCAAACATATCGACACACATATTGAAATGGACTTCATGATGGTTTCTAGCTATCATGGTGGAACAGCAAGTAGCGGTGTCATCAATATCAAGCAAGATGTAACTCAAGACATCAAAGGAAGACATGTTTTATTTGTAGAAGATATCATTGATACAGGTCAAACTTTGAAGAATTTGCGAGATATGTTTATTGCAAGAGAAGCAGCTTCTGTTAACATTGCAACCTTGTTGGATAAACCAGAAGGACGTGTTGTAGAAATTGAGGCTGACTATACCTGCTTTACTATCCCAAATGAGTTTGTAGTAGGTTATGGTTTAGACTACAAAGAAAATTATCGTAACCTTCCTTATGTTGGAGTATTGAAAGAAGAAGTGTATTCAAATTAGAAAGAACAATTTTTAATGAAAAAACAAAATAATGGTTTAATTAAAAATCCTTTTCTATGGTTATTACTTATTTTTTTCCTAGTTACAGCTTACCAGTATTTTAGTACAGGTAGTGTTGCAGGGAAAAGTGAGCAAATTAATTATACAGAATTGGTAAAAGAAATTACCGATGACAATGTAAAAGAATTGACTTACCAACCAAATGGCAGTGTTATCGAGGTTTCAGGTGTTTATAAAAATCCTAAAACAAGTAAAGAAGAAACAGGCATTCAGTTCTTTTCTCCTTCTGCTACAACAGTAGAGAAATTTTCAAGTATTATTCTTCCTTCAGATACTACAGTATCAGAATTGCAAAAGCTTGCTTCTGACCATAAAGCGGAAGTAACTATTAAGCATGAAAGTTCGAGTGGTATGTGGATTAATATTCTTGTATCCATTGTACCATTCGGTATTCTATTCTTCTTCCTATTCTCTATGATGGGAAATATGGGAGGAAATAATAGCCGTAACCCGATGAGTTTTGGACGTAGTAAGGCTAAAGCTGCAAATAAAGAAGATATTAAAGTAAGATTTTCAGATGTTGCTGGAGCTGAGGAAGAAAAACAAGAACTAGTTGAAGTTGTTGAATTTTTAAAAGATCCAAAACGATTTACAAAACTTGGAGCCCGTATTCCAGCAGGTGTTCTTTTGGAGGGACCTCCGGGAACAGGTAAAACTTTGCTTGCTAAAGCAGTCGCCGGAGAAGCAGGTGTACCATTCTTTAGTATTTCAGGTTCTGACTTTGTAGAAATGTTTGTCGGAGTTGGAGCTAGTCGTGTTCGTTCTCTTTTTGAAGATGCCAAAAAAGCAGCACCAGCTATTATCTTTATCGATGAAATTGATGCTGTTGGACGTCAACGTGGAGTTGGTCTTGGCGGAGGAAATGACGAACGTGAACAAACCTTGAACCAACTTTTGATTGAGATGGATGGTTTTGAAGGAAATGAAGGGATTATCGTCATTGCTGCGACAAACCGTTCAGATGTACTTGACCCTGCCCTTCTGCGTCCAGGACGTTTTGATAGAAAAGTCTTGGTTGGTCGCCCTGATGTTAAAGGTCGTGAAGCAATCTTGAAAGTTCATGCTAAGAACAAGCCTTTAGCAGAAGATGTTGATTTGAAATTAGTTGCCCAACAAACTCCAGGTTTTGTTGGTGCTGATTTAGAGAATGTATTGAATGAAGCAGCTCTAGTTGCTGCTCGTCGCAATAAATCAGTAATTGATGCCTCAGATATTGATGAAGCAGAAGATAGAGTTATTGCTGGTCCTTCTAAGAAAGATAAGACAGTTTCACAAAAAGAACGTGAATTGGTTGCCTACCATGAGGCAGGACATACCATTGTTGGTCTAGTCTTGTCGAATGCTCGTGTTGTGCATAAAGTTACCATCGTACCGCGTGGACGTGCCGGAGGATATATGATTGCACTTCCTAAGGAAGACCAAATGCTTCTTTCTAAAGAAGATATGAAAGAGCAATTGGCTGGTTTAATGGGTGGACGTGTAGCTGAAGAAATTATCTTTAACGTCCAAACTACAGGAGCTTCAAACGACTTTGAACAAGCGACACAAATGGCGCGTGCAATGGTTACAGAGTACGGTATGAGTGAAAAACTTGGCCCAGTACAATATGAAGGAAACCATGCTATGTTTGGTGCACAGAGTCCTCAAAAATCAATTTCAGAACAAACAGCTTATGAAATTGACGAAGAAGTTCGTTCATTATTAAATGAAGCACGAAATAAAGCTGCTGAAATCATCCAATCAAATCGTGAAACTCACAAGTTGATTGCAGAAGCATTATTGAAATACGAAACATTGGATAGTACACAAATTAAAGCTCTTTATGAAACAGGAAAGATGCCTGAAACCGTAGAAGAGGAATCTCATGCATTATCTTATGATGAAGTAAAGTCAAAAATGAATGACGAAAAATAACCCTGAGAGAGGCAAGACCTCTCTTTTTTGTGCAGTTTAGACGGTGTAGGGAACAGAATGGAGGAAATGTGCCAAAAGTGTTTCTGAATCTGTTAGACTGTATCTAGAAAGGGGGACGTTATGTTTAAAGAATTGTATAAAGAAGTCCAGGGAATTGTGTATAAGAGTAGAAATGAATATTACTTGCATTTATGGGAACTATCGGATTGGGACCAAGAGGGAATGATTTGCTTACATGAATTGATCAGTAGAGAAGAAGAGCTGGCAGAAGATATTCCTCGTTTAAGGAAATACTTCAAAACTAAGTTCCGGAATCGAATTCTAGACTATATCCGTAAGCAGGAAAGTCAAAAACGAAGATATGATAAAGAACCCTATGAAGAAGTAGGTGAGATTAGTCATCGTATCAGTGAGGGAGGTCTGTGGCTAGATGATTATTATCTCTTTCATGAGACACTAAGAGATTATAGAAGCAAACAAAGTAAAGAGCAACAAGAAGAGTTAGAACGCGTCTTAAGACATGAACGCTTCCGAGGGCGTCAAAGAGTATTAAGAGACTTACGTATTGTGTTTAAGGAGTTTGATATCCGTACACACTAGGAAGCCATGCAAAAAATAAAAAAGTTTAAAAAAGGTGTTGACAAGTCAGAAAAAGTCGGTATAATAGTAAGAGTTGAAAATAACAACTCCGGTCCGTTGGTCAAGGGGTTAAGACACCGCCTTTTCACGGCGGTAACACGGGTTCGAATCCCGTACGGACTATGGTATGTTGTGGTTGAGGCACTTGATGAAAAAAGATTTAAAAAAGTTTCAAAAAAGTGTTGACAAGCGAAAGCGGCTGTGATATACTAATATAGTTGTCGCTTGAGAGAAGTAAGTGACAAAGACCTTTG